>USIN01000133.1 GCA_900554715.1 uncultured Bacteroidales bacterium | reverse complement strand
GGCGACCGCCGCATCTCGCGCTCATACCGCTCGACACCTATGTCTGAGGCTCTTGTTGACATCAGCCGCGAATGTCCGGAGCTGAAACTCAGCTTCATCTACAATACCCTCGAGGATTATCCCGTCACATGCTCGTTTATGAATCTGACGCCCGTCGAGGCTGTCTATAAGATTGTCGGGCTATATCCGGTGAGAGTCAGCTTCAACGACGATGGGCATGCCGTCATCGAACCGCTGAGGCGCACAGCCGGCAAGCTCATAGGCCGGCTCGTCAACGAGCGCGGAGAGGCTGTCGAGTATGCCAACGTGCGCCTGTTCAGTCCGGCCGATTCGACATTCATCACCGGCGGCATATCGACCGAAAACGGCGACTTCGTCATCCCCACCGATGCCGCCAATGCCATCATGAACGTCACCTGTCTGGGTTATTTCCCTCTGACGAAGAACATAAGCGTCGGCCGTATAGGCGACGTGGTCATACACACCAGCGCGCAGAAACTCGATAACGTCACTGTCGAAAGCAAGACCGTCGATTATGTCGGCGACCATCTCGAGGTCATCCCCTCGGCTACGACGGCCGCCCATGCCCTCGACATCTTCAGCTTTCTGAGCATGCAGCCGCTGCCGGGTCTGTGGCATGACAAGGTCAGCAATAGAGTCACGGCCTTTAATGCGCCGATTATTTTCGTTGTAAACGGCGTCGAACGGCCTCAGTCATATCTCTACAATATCCAGCCCCGCAATGTCGCCCGCATAAAATACTACACTCAGATTCCGGCCAAATATCTCGACCGCGGCGCCGGTGCCGTCCTCGAAATCACATTGAAAGAGCGTAATGACGGCGGCTCGTTCTATATCAACGGCCAGCAGGCGGTCAACGCTTTGTTTACCAACACCGTGGTGGGCTTCTCATACAATCAGGGCAAGTCGGAGACAGCGCTCCAGTACAGCAACAACTACCGCAACTATCACCGCCGTTATGAGACAAGCCGTCAGAGCTATATCGGCGACGATGGTTTCAGGGTCGACATTGATATGGATAAAGTGCATTCGCCCATGCATTATTTCGACCATGACCTGTCGCTCAGTTACACCCTCCGTCCCGATGACGGTTCGGCGCTGATCGCCCGCGGCTGGATGAACGCCTCACATTCCTACTTTTATACAGATGGTGCCGTTAGCGACAGCTATCTTGGCGACTATCACCGCTTTTCGCGCGTACACCGCACTTATATATCCGGCAATATGTCGTTATATTACCAGAAAAACTGGCAGCGCGACCGTCAGCTCGAGATTCAGGCGACAGGCTCGACGCAGCCACAGAAATACGAACGCATTCTCGCCGACACTTTCTCGGTAGACCGCATTGAGAAATACCCGTCTGACATTGATACGAAATTCTATGCCGGACAGCTCTCGGCCTCATACCGTCAGCCGCTCAACGACAAGAACTACCTGACCGTCAATGTCGACAACTACTATCGCGACACCCGCAGCCACTATCTCATCGAAGACTTCCGCGCCTTCAACAAAGACTATCAGCTCAATGCCTTCGCCGCCCTGACATCGAAAGTAGGCTCTGTCACCGGCACTGTCAAGGGCGGTCTCAACCTCCACTCAATCAAGAACAACTCGCAGCAGTGGACCCGCGCTTTCGCCAACGCCGACCTCAATGTCAGCGTGCCGGCCGACAGAACTACCCTGACTTTCACGGCCTCTCTTGGTCCGATAATACCCTCGCTGTCGTCGTTTATCGAGAACTATCAGGAATATGACGGCTATCTCTGGGTCACAGGCAATTCGCGGCTTAAAACCGGCTATCGTCTTGACCTGCAGCAGAGAGTGTGGTGGTCGCACCGTCACTTTTGGCTGAATGCCACGGTCAGTGAGACCAATATGTTCAACGGCATTTACACAGCTACGAGCTATATCGGTGACGGTAAATTTGTCAGTCGCACCGAGAACAGCAAGAGCGCCTTCTCTGTGAAGTCGGCCGTCGCCGTCGGACTCAGAGAGGTGTTCGGAGGCAGGCTGACTGCAAGACTGTCGGTTGCTCACTGCTATTCACGCTATCGCCTCGATGACAATACGGTCAACAACTACGGGGCGTGGACTGCCGAAGGCTCGGTCTTCGGGTATTTCGGCAAGTGGACCGTAGGCTGCGGCTATCGCAAACCGCTCAGGTCGCTGTGGTATAACCGCATCTCTCAGGAAGAGAACAACGACTGGCTCGGAGTAATCTATAATGTCGGCAAACGGCTCAGTGTCTCCGCTTCGTGGATGTATATAACCGGCAGCAAGGGCACCTATTATCCGTCGCAGTCGGTCGACAAAGTCAATCCCGCCCGACGTGAATCCTATATCAAGGACAACCGGATGATGCTGACCTTCAACGTGTCATATAACATCGATTTCGGCCGCATCTTCAAACGCGTCAGCCGCAACCTTCGCGAAAACTCCGGCTCGGCCGACGTCAAGGTCGTCCAGTAATCGCCATACCGCATCCCCATAAATTTTTGATTCGTAGTCATTTGTCGAGGTCTGGGGCGAGGGAGCGGGAGGCGAGGGAGAAGAGGATGATGACGACCGTGAGGATGACGTATGTTATTGCGGTCGAGTGGAGTACGTTGTCCAAACCGACGAGTGGCGAAACGATGGCGCCGACAACGTAGCCCGAGATGCCGAGCACCGATGATGCTTCGCCGGCCTGACTGCGGCCTTCGTTCATCGCCAGTGTGTTGGCTGTGGTGAAGATGAGACCGAGCGCAAAGACCATAAGGATTGTGAAGATTTCATAGATGACGATGCTGTGGATGCAATAGAGCGCCACGGTTTCGCCGATGACACCGGCAGCGAGTATGAGCGAGCCGATGAAAGCCGCCTTTTTAAGCGGTTTGAATTTGAGCGCGACCATCGACCCGGCGGCCATGAACAGGGCATTGAATCCGATGAGCAGTCCGTAGCCTGTCTGTGTCACGCCGTAATGATTCTGGAGAATAAAGGGCGATGACGAGATGTAGGCGAAGAGGAGTCCGAGCGCTGTGCCTTTGAAACAGACGTGTATGATAAACGGCTTGTTGAGTATCAGTGACTTGTACCCAAGGATAGATTGGCGTATTCCTCCGGTTACGCGGCGCGACGGCGAGAGAGACTCTTTCATCTCCGGAACTACGGCGAGGATGACGGCCGCGAAGATGGCGAGGACGACGAAAACGCCTCTCCAGCCGAAAGCGTCGGCTGTGAAACCGCCGATAACCGGTGCCGATGCGGGTGCGATCCCGTTGATGGCGCCGACGAGAGCCATCAGGCGCGCGAGGTTGCGTCCCGAATAGACGTCGGCCGGAATTGTGCGGGCGAGAAAATATCCGCCCGAAGCGCCTATACCCTGAAAGAGGCGGCAGAGGTTGAAAACATGGATTGTCGGAGAAAACACACTCACCACGGCCGAGACGATGAAGAGCGCGAGGGCGCCGATGAGTACGGGCTTGCGTCCGTAGCGGTCGCTGACCGGGCCGAGGATAAGCTGGCCGATGGCCAGACCGACCATGCCCATCGTCATACCCATCTGTGCGGTGGGTATGGAACATCCGAAGAAACGGCACATGCTTGGGAGCGCCGGCGTGTACATGTCGTTGACAAACGATCCGAGGGCGCTTAATAATACGAGATAAACGACAAGAAATATATAATACCGGCTGTCTTTCTGTAGTTTGACAGACATCGGTGATTGCGCCGGTGCTGTCGTGCCGTTTGTGCTGACGGTTTGCTGGGAGGGGTCCATCTTTTTGATATCTTTTTGTATTTTCTAACTATCGTCCGGCAGCTAAAGTTCAAAAATAACGAAGTTGAAACACAAAGCGATTCGCGGTTGTTAATATTGTATCTTTCAATAAGACAGAGATTGTCCCCAAACGACAAAAAAGTGGCATATTTAGCGTGTCGGCAAACGACGGGAACAGTCGGATTGTTGTATTTAAGTTAAATTCATTAATTTTGTGCTTATGAATAAATTTATCATATCTCTATCTATCGCTTTGTCAACGAGTCTCATAGCTTTTGCGGCAGATAAAATAGAGCCAATAAAATACGGGAACTTCGATTCATGGGTGACGCGTAATATCCACGAATCGGCCATTATAGGCGGTGACACCAAACAGGTATATGAAATCGGGCCCGAGAAAGTAATCAATGGCAGCGAACCTTATGTCAATCTCGGCGGTTCGCCCTGGGCGACGTCAAATGTCATGGCCAAAGTCTGCGGTATCACCAAGACAAGCAACGCCGTCTATCCGGCCGAGCATCAGGGTCACGGCCGCTGCGCGCGTCTGACGACACATCTCGAACGCTGCAAGGCCATCGGCATAATCAATATAGACGTTCTCGTGGCGGGGACAATCTTTCTCGGCCGCATGTTCGAACCTATCAAATCGACTAAAGATCCATATACGAAGATGGAGATGGGTATTCCTTTCACCCGCCGTCCCAAAGCGTTGCAATATGACTATTGTCTGACTATCCCCGCCGGCAACTCGCGTCTATATTCGTCGGGCTTCGGCAGTAAAAAGACTATCCCGGGCGCCGACAAGGCCGAGGTCTTCATCATACTGCAGCGGCGCTGGGAGGACGCTCAGGGCAATCCCTACGCCAAGCGCGTCGGCACTGGCCGCGAGCTGCTCGACAAATCGAGCGGCGGATGGAAAGACGCCCACCGGCTCGCCGTCGTCTACGGCGACGCCTCGAAAAAGCCCGGCTTCAAGAGTTTCCAGGGATTGATATCCGCCGAGAAAAGCTACTGCGCCCGCAATTCAAAGGGCAAGGTTGTTCCAGTGAAAGAAGTGGGATGGGACGATGATGACGCCACACCGACCCACATGCTGATAATGTTTTCGTCGGGCAGCGGCGAGCCTTATGTCGGCACAGTCGGCACCGACTTCCTCGTCGACAACGTCGCGCTGGTCTACTGACCGGTGGCCCGCTGCTGCCAACGGGATTATTCGGTAGTTATAAGCACACAAGGGTGTAAGATTTTAGATATAAAGGCGTAAAGCAAAAAAAACCGACTGATAATCAGACTGTAGGCCTGAAATTTTGTTAACGCGGGCGTCCTGCATCCGTGGAAAGTTACGCGGCTGCGCCATGGCGTCGCCCTACTATGATTCACTTTGTGCTTTCTGTCTTTCTGTCGAAAAATTCGTTTGTTCTTCGGCCCTTATGTTCTTTTGTTTTGATTGCGGTCTATGCGATTTTTTTGCGGTTTTCGTGAAAAAGATATATATTTGTCGTTAATTGCATTAATTTGCGCAAATATAACCATTTATCATGGAAAAGCAGACCGTAATGACTCCCGCCGAAGAAGACCGTATGATCGAGGACGCTTTCATGGAGGTGCTCAACGGATATCTGAGCAGCAACCACCGCAAGAAAGTCGAAATCATCGAACGGGCTTATCGCTTTGCCAAAGAGGCTCATAAAGGCATACGCCGCCGTTCGGGCGAACCATATATATTGCA
>USIN01000132.1 GCA_900554715.1 uncultured Bacteroidales bacterium | reverse complement strand
GACGTAGGCCGCATCGATGTAGAACGCCTGGTAGCGGTAGCCGAGACCGAAGCTGATGTACTGTGTCGTCTTGTCAAGCGAATAGCTGGGGTCGGTGCCTGATGTCAGCATCTCGGTTGTGCCGTTGGTGGCGTTGCTCTTGACGTTCGACGCCTCGACGTTGTAGCCGGCGCGGAGGCTGAACTGCGGAGTGACGCGGAACTCCGCGCCAAGGCGCAATGTGTTCGATGCCTTGAAGTAATTCTTGAGTCTTTGATGTTGTTCTCGACGCCCTCGTCGTTGACGAAGTCGCCGTAATAGCCGCCGTCGCTGTATTTGACTCTCATGTCATTGAAAGCCACACGCTCGTAGTCGACGCTGACGATGGCCTGATTGCCGATGACTGTAGCCGCGCCAATCATGAAGCGCCAGGGTGTGTTGATGCGCGAGTCGAAGGCGGCTTCGTCGGTATATTCGGGCTTGTCGCCGTTGGTGATGGGATTGCGGTCGCTTTCGGCGATATTGGGATTATAGTAGCTGTAATAGTCGACGGAGGCCTGATAGCGGTGGGTCAGTTTATACCATGTTGGAGTGTGGATAGCGAAGCCGAGACGGAGTTCGGGGATGGGTCTGACGATGACGCCGGCCTTGAAGTTCCATCCGCTGCCGCTGATGTGTTTGCTGTTGTAGAGGTCGAATCCGGCGTTACCCGTTGCCATGCCTGCCACGCTGGGTATATAGGCGTTCTCGAGGCTTTCGCTGTAGTATGAGTCTTTCCAATAGCTCAGGTCGGTGACGCCGAAACCGATGCCCCAGTAGACGACGTCGTTGACGTTGCCGCCGAGGTCGAAGTTGTATTCGTCGACATAGCCGCGCTCTCTGACAGTATACATGGCGTCGGCGACGGTGCCGTTCTGGAAGAGGCCGGCATACATGTTTTCACCGCCGGGCACGGGGTTGATCATATAGCTGTTATAGGCTAGAATGCTCATCCAGTCGGCGTCAGAGTCCTTATAGGGGTTGTATCCGTCAGCAAAACCGAGGGTCTCGGGTGAATAGCCCGAACTGAAACCGGCGACATAGTTGGTCATCGACGTGTTGGTCGGCATGTTGACGCCGTTGATGATGCGGTCGAACGACGTGCGGCGTCCGTATGACGCACCCCAGTTGAACGACTTGAGCGCGCCGTCGAGAAGGGCTGTGCCGATATATCCGAAGTTGTTGCAGAACGCCTTGGTCTGACTGTCTTTCGACGAGCCTTGAGATGTCGATGTCTTGTAGCCGCGCATGTTGATGTCGAGCGTGGCGCCGAATTCGCTGCTGCGGTATACGCCGATGCCGGCGGGATTTTGGCCGAGGACCGACAGGTCGCCGCCGAGGGCTGTGAATGCGCCGCCCATCGACATGAAGCGGGCTGTGCCACGCATCTCGTTCTGCGATATGGCGTATGCGTCTACGGTGCTCTGAGCCATGGCCATAGCCGGGAGCGACGCTATCATTGATGCTAATATAATTTTTTTCATAATGCCTAAATAATTGAAACTGTTTTATGTAGTTATGTGTGCCGCATGGCTGTGGACGGGTTTACCGGCGTCCGCGTCCGCCGCCACCGCCATGGCTACTGCCGCCACCGCCGTGCGAGCCTGACATGCCACGCTACCGCCACCACCGCCGCTCTGACGCCAGCTTGAGCCTCCTCGGCTCTGCTGATTGTATGACGAGCGTGAGTTCTGGCGGTTTGAGCCCTGATTATAGGAGCCGCTGTTGTTGCGTCCGCGGTTCAGATTGATCGAGCCGTTTGATGCGCCTCCGTGGTTCGAGCCGCCGCCATTGCTTGGTGCGTATGAGCCGGGACGCGACGAGTTGCCGGGACGATAGCCCGATGATGCGGCGCCGGGACGTCGTCCTATGCCCATGTTGCCGGGCCGAGAGATTGAACCTGCCGAGCCGGGCGCGTAGCTGCCGGGACGGTGTGTGGCCATCGAGCCGTTGGACGGACGGTGGGGACGTGATGCGCCGGGCGAACTCGGACGCCATGCGTGGCCTCCGCCCCAGACGGGACCGTGGCTCGGGTGCCAGCAGCCGCCCCAACCGGGATAACCCCACGACGGACCCCAGCTCCAGGCCGGACCCCAGGCGGGTCCCCATCCGGGATAGCCCCATGACCATGAGAAGTAAGGATCCCAATACCATGAGTTCCATCCCCAGCTCAGGCTCCATGACGGACCCCAGGCGTTCCAGTACCACGGATTGCTGTAGCGCCACGACCAGGGATTGTCGATGACATAGACGTTTATGTCGACGGGCTGCTGCCGGGCGGTATAGTAATATTCCTGCAGGTCGCTGTCGTCAGAACCGTTGATAATGTCGGGATTGTGGAACTGCTCGATGCGTCGCGTATATTCAAACTCGTTTACGAGCGAGCTGTCTGCGACGACGCTGTCAGACACAAGAAATTGCCCGCGGCGGTTATACTCGTCAATGTCGACATTGAGCGGATTGTCGGTAGGGGCATAGGTGTCGGCCGGCTGATAGTCGCCGCCACCGCGCTTGCTGTCGAGGTGGTAGTAGCTTACGGGCTTCTGCTGCTTCTTCTGTTGTTTGATGACTTTCTCTTCCTTGGGGTTGTAATAGATGTCGTCGTCATAATATCCTTGGGCGACACCTGTCAGCGCCGCTGTAAGAAATACTGCCGGAAGCAGGGCTTTGATTGATGTTGTCAGCGTTGTCATCAGAGAGAATGTTGTCGTTATTGTTTCGATTGTAGGCTTAAATTTTTGTAATTTAATCATTAGACTCGTTAACCGGGTCATGGTTTAATTTACAAAGATACACAAACAACTGAAATTGACAAAATATTAACAAAAAGTTGCCTGACATGGCAGCCTGAATGATTTACAGACAGCATGTCAGGCAATGGCTATTGTCGTCGAGGTTTATTTCTCTACTGTGGCGGGTTTCATCTCGTATGAGGCGATTGCGATAGTGAAGCCCCAGTAGATGAATGCGATAGAGGTGAGGAACGACACCATATACATGTCGCTGACCCAGCCTGCTTCGAGGAAGAAGAAGCCGATGACGCAGAGGAGTATGCCGTTGATGATGCTCAGCCACCAGTATTTGATGTGGCGGCGTGCGGCTGCGTTCGCAAAGGCCTCGATGCCCCAGAAGATAAAGATGAAGGCAAGGAAGTAGGGGAAGACGGCCTCAGAAAGAATGACGCTGCGCACAAGCATGAAGCCGATGAACATATCGATGACACCTCCGGCTATCCACCAGCCCCAGCCGCGGGGTCGGTCGGGACCCGCGGCCACGCAAAGCTGAACGATGCCGGCGAGGATAAGCAGCCAGCCGAAAATCTGTGATGCTACGGCAAAGCCCTGGACAGGCCAGAACCAATATGCAAAGCCTCCGAGGACCAAAAGGATGCCGACGATGAGCACGACCCACCAGTAGCGTGACTGTCCGAGATAGTGTAGATTGACTGATTTCATAACATTAAATAAATTAGTTAGACGATTGTTATTTTTCTTATTTTAGTTTTATAACAACCGGTTAACAAATTTTGTTGATTGGGCTTAAGAATATGCCGGCAATAATTGTCAGTCTCGCGGAAATCGATTAGCTTTGTCATATAATTATAAGAAAAAAATGGAAGGAAAATCAACAACAGATGCAAACGGTCTTGTGACCGTCGCCACATATAATTCAGACTGGGAGGCCCATATCGCCCAGGGCGTGCTCGATGCCCACGACATAGAGTCGGTTCTCGGCAACGAAGTATTTTCGTCGATATACCCAATCGGTTTCAATTCGCTCGGCGGTGTCAGTCTCAGTGTGCGTGCCGCCGACGCAGCCCGTGCCCGTGAGGTGCTCGCAGGTCATAAAATCTGATTTCCGGAGATATTTGCCGATATGAATAAAACATTGAAAAAACTGATGCGGTGGGATGGCGGCCGTGTCGATTCGCTTGTGCCGTTTTTCGCTATCCTCTTCAAATTTTTTCTTTTTGACGCTATCTGGTGCTATTATACGACATTTCAGCCGTTTTCAAAATGGCCTCTATATGTCACGTCGGTGAGCGCGGCGATGCTTGTGGCGTTGCCTTATATACTGTCGCGCCGCCGTTGGGTCGGAGTGACGATGATGGTTCTGACTGATATATGGCTTGTGGCAAACCTGATGTATTTCCGCACCTATTTCAGCGCCATCCCTCCGTCAAGCTATTTCCTCGCCGGCAATCTCGCCGATTTCATGCCGGCTGTTGCCGGTTCGCTCAACGTCTGTGACGCACTCTTCCCGCTATCGACGGCCGGCGCCGTTATAATGATGTTTAAGCTACGCAAGACCCGCGGCGCTGTCGTGTTGCCATTCAGCCGGATGCTCTATGTCATCGTGCTGGCTGTGCTCGTCGGCGTCTTTGCTCTGGCAATGCTGCCCAAAGGTGGCTTCATAAAGGTATACGACCGCCAGCGCTCACACGCCTACCTTCATTCGAGCATGACACCGATGTATTCGCTCTTCGGCACATTATATTATAACATCACGCTCGACAACGCCGTTCTCACCGACGAGCAGAGCAACGAAATCGACCGTTGGTTTAGCGACCATTGTGGCTATATGGCTGAAAAGCAGCAGATTCATCCCCCCGTAACCGCCCCGAAGACCAACTGTGTCATCATATTTGCCGAGTCTCTCGAGAGCTGGGTGATAGGTCTTGATTTCGAGGGTAAAGAGATTACGCCTAATCTTAACCGTCTCGTCGCTGACTCGACAGCAATCTACGCCCCTCACGTGCTCACCCAGGTCAACGCCGGCCGCTCGATTGACGCGCAGCTTCTCATTCTCGCCGGACTTATGCCTTTGCGCTCGGGTGTCTACAGCACACTATATCCCGGCAACACCTACTACACCCTGCCGAAAGCGTCAAAAGAGATAAACAATACCCGCAACTATCTGATTACAGTCGATAAAACCAAGACCTGGAATCAGCGTGGTGTCGCCCGCGCCTTCGGCATCGACACCATACTCTCATATCCCGACTTCGAGCAGACCGAAGCGTTCGGCACACGCAAGACCCTCGGCGACCGTGCCTTCTTCCGCCAGTGTATCGACAAGATTGAGCGCGGTGAGATATGGCCCGTCGGCGAGAAGGCCTTTGTCCAGATGGTGACATATTCGGGTCATTTCCCGTTCAGATTGCCCGACGAACTCAAAACCATAGCTTTCAGTGACACTATTCCCGAGATGATGCGCGACTATATGACCGACGCACACTACACCGACGCCGCCATCGGTTCGTTTATCGACTATCTCAGGACGCGTCCCGACTACGACAGCACACTTGTCGTCATCACCGGCGACCACGAGGGACTCGCCAACAACCGCCGTGACCTCTGCGCCTCCAAAGGGGGCGATGTCATATCGAAAGACGAGTTTACGCCTCTCATCATCCTCAACGCCCCGGCAGCCATGACCTATGACGGTGTCATGGGGCAGATTGACATCTATCCGACGATTCTCGAACTGCTCGGACTACGCGATTATAAATGGCATGGCCTCGGTCAGAGCATCCTCGACCAGTCGAAGCCGGCCGTGGCC
>USIN01000131.1 GCA_900554715.1 uncultured Bacteroidales bacterium | reverse complement strand
AACTGACGGAGGGCGGCAAGACGGGCGTCTGTGTCGCCCGAAATCTTCAGTATCGGCTGAAGGGCGTCGACAGACTGCTGCGAGAGGCCGCGTTCGAGGAGCTCGGCGTTGACATTGTCGAGGCCGATCTTGTCGATTTTATCGATAGCGACGGTGATGTCGGTAAGTTTGTCGGGAGCGCCGATGACCTCGGCTATGCCGGCGAGAACCTTGCGGTTGTTGAGTTTGATGGTTATGGAGATTTTCAGACGGCGGAAGACTTCGTCGATAATCTGCAGCAGTTCGACCTCGTTGATGAGCGAATCGCTGCCGACGACGTCGGCATCGCACTGGTAAAACTCGCGGTAGCGTCCTTTCTGCGGACGGTCGGCGCGCCAGACGGGCTGTATCTGGAAGCGTTTGAAAGGGAACTGGAGTTCGTTGCGGTGCTGGACGACAAAGCGCGCGAACGGCACAGTCAGGTCATAGCGGAGGCCTTTCTCACAGATTTTAGGCGCGAGGTGCACATAGTCGCCGCTCTCGGCAAGGCAGCGGTCGACGCAGTTGAGAAAGTCGCCCGAGTTGAGAATCTTGAAAAGCAGTTTGTCGCCTTCCTCGCCGTATTTGCCCATCAGGGTCGAAAGATTCTCCATGGCGGGAGTCTCGATCTGACGGTAACCGAAGAGGCGGAAGACGTCTTTGATTGTATCGAATATATAATTGCGGCGGGCCATCTCCTCGGCCGAGAAGTCGCGGGTGCCCTTGGGTATTGACGGTTTTTGTGCCATTATTGTACGCTTTGTGGTTTACGACGCAAAATTACGAAATAATTGAGTAATTTTGCAAAAAAACCGACAGCTACTATGACAACCTTCAATGAAATGCAGACGGTAAAACGTCATTTTTTTGCCCTGCGCAACGGCATCGTGGCCGACACATACCGCAAAGCCGGGTCGAATTTCAGGATAATTTTCGGCCTCAACCTGCCGCAGATAGTCGAAATCGCGGAGCAGACGCCCCGGTCGGCAGCCCTTGCGGACGCCCTGTGGCACAACACGACGACGCGCGAGAGCATGCTGCTGGCGCCGATGATTTATCCACGCGAAGAGTTCACTCAGGAATTTGCACGCCAATGGGTGTCAGAGGTGCCGTCGGTCGAGGTCGCCGACATACTCTGCCACCGGCTGTTGCGCCACATGCCTTTTGCCGCCGACCTGGCCGCGTCGCTCGCCGACAGCGAGAACGACATGGAGCGCTACACGGGCCTGCGCCTGATGTTTAATCTCGTGGCGCAGATGCCGAAAGAGGCTCTCGACTATGCGCGCAAAGAAGCCTCCCGCGATTGCCGGCTGACAGCGAATACGGCTGCCATGCTCGCAGACGAAGCAGCGTTTTATATGGAATGACCGGATGGGCGGCCGAATCACTCGCGTTCGCGCGAGAGGTAGGTGCCGAGCCAGAGGCCGCCGAGGATAAGCACGCAGCCGAGGATGCCTACGGCCGAGACGCGTTCGTTGATGAGTATCGCCGAGATGATCATCGTGAAGATGGTCTGGAGATACATATAATTATTGGCCTTGACCGCTCCGACCTGCTTGACAATCTTGGCCCACAGATAATAGGCTATCATCGAGGCTCCGACACCGAGGAAGAGGATGTTGGTCACCACAGATGTGTCTTTGAGCAGCATCGCGGGATTATTCAGAGGTTCGGCAAGGACAAACGGTATCGAGGTCACGATGCCGTAGAAGAAAGTCTTGCGGGTGACAAACCACACGTCGTAAGTGACGTCGAGACGCCTGAGCACAAAACTGTAGATAGCCCAGCTGAACGCGGCTGCCAGCGAGAGCATGTCGCCCAATGGTCTTATCTCAAGATTGAAGCTGCTGTTGAAGATGACGCAGGCGACGCCGAGAAAGGCTATCATCGAGCCTACGATGTTGCCGCGGGTAGGACGTTCGGACTTATACATCAGTCCGGCAAGCATCGACGCTATCAGCGGCGATGTCGATGTCAGCAGCGAGACGTTGGTGGCAAGGGTATATTCGAGGGCAGTGTTCTCGGCCAGAAAGTAGATTGAACCGGCGCAGAGGCCGCAAGTGGCAAACAGGAGCTCGTCGCGCCACGACCGGGCGAAAAGGCGTCTGTGGCTGAAAAAAAGCACGAGGATGTATGCAAGGATAAATCTGTATACATAAATCTCGGCCGGACCCATGCCGTGCTCGAGAAGAACTTTTGTCGATACGAACGAGCCACCCCAGATGGCAACGGTGATTACCGCACCGACGTGGCCTAATATCAGAGAATTGCGTTTAGATGATGTCTTAAACGACATTGCCATAAAGAGTGGTCTTTTGTTTTGCTACCACAAAATTAGTTAAAAATAATCGTCTTTTCAAAACATATATGACAGATTATTTGTAAAAAAATCATAGACACCGAGAGAATATTCGAGCGTCGTTTTACGTTAACAGAAGTATCACTTTTAACAATTACAGATATGAAACTCATTAAAATCGCGGCAATCGCACTTATCAGCGGTGCCCTGCTTATAGGAGAAACCTCTTGTTCGACAATGAATAACACCGGTAAGGGTGCGCTCATCGGCGGCGGTGGCGGCGCGGCTCTCGGCGCCGGTCTCGGCGCAATCGTGGGCGGCGGCAAAGGCGCGGGCATAGGCAGCGCCATCGGTGCGGCCGTCGGTGCAGGCGCAGGTGCGCTTATCGGCAACCGCATGGACAAACAGCAGAAACAGCTTCAGGAACAGCTCGCCAACGAGGCAAAGGTAGAGAAAGTCACCGACCAGAACGGTCTGCAGGCTATCAAGGTCACTTTTGACGGCGGCATTCTCTTCCCGACCGGCAAATATACCCTGACACCCAAGGCTCAGACCGAACTGTCACAGTTCGCCCAGTCTGTCAAACAGAATCCCGGCACTAACATCCAGGTACTCGGCTTTACTGACAACACAGGCTCTTTTGCCGTCAACGAAAAGCTCGCCAACGAACGTGCAGGCGCCGTACTGAGCTACCTCGTCAACTCTGGCGTCGCTCCCACGCGTGTCACAGCCCAGGGTATACCTATGGCCGATTATGTCGCCTCTAACGATACTGCCGCCGGGCGTGCTCAGAACCGCCGCGTCGAGATTTATATCACCGCCGGTCAGGAGATGATTCAGCAGGCCGAAAACGGCACCCTGCAGTAATCTCAGGATATAACAAAACTCTGAAATGGCATCCGCAGCGGCCAAAGGCTCGCGCGGATGTCGTTTTTTATGCCGTTTTATATCTTATTTTGGGGCCGCGGTTGCTATAATCCAAAACAGTTTTTTAACTTTGCAGTCAATATAATGTATGACATGAAACATCTCTTGATAAAAACGTTTATGCTGATGGTCTTTATGGCCGCAGCCCCTTATATCGCGGCGCTTGACCTGCCGAAGAAAAACATCAACGGCACCGAATATTATTACTATGAAGTCAAACGGGGCGACACACTCTTCTCGCTGAGCCACCGTTTCGGCATCACCCGTGAGCTGCTGGTGAAATATAATCCGTCGGCTGCCGACGTCGTCAAGGCCGGCGACGTCCTGTATTTCCCGGTCGAAGCCGGCGACAATGATGTATTCGAGCCAGTGGAACCCGGCGGCGAGATGATACTGCACAAAGTCAAGAAGGGCGAAAGCCTCTACGGCATCAGCAAACACTACGGCATCAGCATCGATGACATCGTAGCGCTCAATCCGTCATGTAAAAACGGGCTTAAAGCCGGCGCCACGCTCAAGATTCCGGTGCGCGACGGCTCGCCTGAAGATAAAAATCCCGAGGCAGTCTCGGAAACGGACGGAGGGGAAAACGACGGCGCCGTCTATGACACAATCGTGCCGCTCAGAGATACGGCCGAACTGAGGCCTGTCAATCCCGGCATAGTCGAACTGGAAACTATCGTTGCCGAGCCGCGCAAAAAGCCGTCGATAGTCGTCATGCTGCCGTTTATGCTCGGCGATGAGAACATATCGCGTCAGAGCCAGCTCTACACCGACTTCTACAAAGGCCTGCTCATTGCCGCCGACACTCTCAGCAACCGCGGCGACTCAATAAGAATAATCGCATATGACACTGAAGGAAACGCCGAGCGCATAAGCAGCCTGATGGCCAATGACGATGTCAAAGACGCCTCGGTCATCATAGCTCCCGACGATGTTTCTCAGCTTCAAGCCATAGCGCGTCAGGCGCTTGACGACGAGACATACGTCGTCAATATATTCAACATCAAAGACTCGCTCTATCTCACCAATCCCGTCGTGCTGCAGGCCAATCTGCCACAGGCGCGCATGTATGAAAAAGCGGTCGACGCTCTCGAGACGCTCTACGAGGGCTATACCCCCGTGTTCCTGACGAATACATCGGGCCGCAACGAGAAAGAGAGCTTCGTCAACTACGCCCGCCAGCGCTACCTCGACAAGGGCGTAGCGCCTGTCGACATCGCCTACGAGGGCGCGCTCCTCGCCTCAAACCTTGACGAACTCGCCGACTCGGTGCGATATGTCTTCATACCGTCGTCGGGCACGCTCGCCGAATTCAACAAATTCAGCCACGTTCTCAAGAATTACATCGGCGGCAGAGACATGGCTGTCTTCGGCTATCCCGACTGGACGGCATTCCGCGGCGACGCCCTCGCCATGCTGCACACGCTCGGCGCCACGATATACTCGCGCTTCTACGAAGACAAGGACTCATTGTCGAGCCGCAACCTCAACGACGCTTTCATGCGCTGGTATGGCCGCGAGATGCTCGAGGCCGTCCCCGTCTACGGCATTCTCGGCTTTGACCTCGGCAACTTCCTGATAAGAAACATACGCAACAACGACGGCACATTCGTGCCCGACGCGGCGGCTTACACCGGGGCGCAGTCGAGCTTCGGTTTTGTCCGACCGGATAGCGGCAGCGATTCGTCGGGTTTTGTCAACGATGAGATATACATAATACGATATGACGGCGACGGCCGCACAGAACGCATACTCTGATATGAAAACAGCCGTCAGAATCCTGCTCGCGATCGCTCTCTGCGCCATAGCGACCTCAGCCACCGCCGAGACCCACTACAAACCGCACATCTCTATCGGCGGACGGGCCGGCATGACGATGTCGAAGGTGTCATTCTCGCCATCTGTAAAACAGCTCTGGAACAACGGTACGTCGGGCGCCGTGACATTCCGCTACACCGAGGAGAAAATTTTCGGTCTGATAGCCGAACTCGGCTGGCAGACACGCGGGTGGAAAGAAAATTTCGAAGGGGCACCATTCTCATACAGCCACAGTCTGACTTATGTGCGCCTGCCGTTGCTGACACACATCTATTTCGGCTCGCCGCGATTCAAATGTTTCATCAACCTCGGTCCCGAGTTCAGCTATATGATTTCAGACAAGATTTCGGCCGATTTCGACTATCGCGACCCGGCATCGGTCGCCGATTTTCCCATCGCCAACCGCATGACCGAGCAGATGGCGACACCGATCAAAAACAAATTTGACTATGGCATCGCCGGAGGCGCCGGCATCGAATTCTACATCTCGCCGCGCAATTCGATAACCCTCGAAGGCCGCTATTA
>USIN01000130.1 GCA_900554715.1 uncultured Bacteroidales bacterium | reverse complement strand
CGGTGATGCGGTTGACCCAACTGTAGCTTTGGCCGGCGAGGCCGTCGGGGTTGTCATAGACGGCGGTCTCGCCGTAGACGTCGCTGTCGGTCGAAATAAGATGCGAACGTATGTCGTAGGCATAGCTGACATCGACGGCGCCGCTTGTCCTGACAAGCCGCCCCACGGCGTCATATTCATATTGTCCTATGGTGACGGGCGTTTTGCCGTCTACCGTCAGGGTCTGTTTTGTCAGCCGCCCGTAATCGTCATAGGCCATGTCGAAGCGCGCGCTGTTGCTGCCCGTTACCATACCCTCGGAGACGCTTTCAAGTGTCTCCGTGCGGCTGACGGGCTGGTTGACGAAGTCGTAGCGGGTCTCGACGGTGAAGCGCACGTCCTGAAGCCAGCAGTCCCACATGGTCTGACGGATGACATTGCCCTTGCCGTCATATTTCATGGCCGTCAGCCAGTAGTTGCTGTCGGCGTCAAGCATCGCGGTGCCCGTGCAGAGGCCCTGCGTCGTGAAGCTGCCGTCGCATTGCTCGAATGAAGCCTTGCCGCCGCTGTTGGCTCCGGTCATGAAGTCGTAGCTGTCATAGTACCAGGCCATATATGGAGTGAACGACTTCGGCCCGTGGTGCCATGTATACTGGAGGTATGTTTCGATATAACCCTCGCCGGGCCTGAACGTCTCGGTCAGCAGGGAGTCGCCGTAGGTTGTCTGAAGGCTCTGACGGTTATGTCCGGTCATGGTGACTGTGCCGCGCAGGGCGGGACGGTGACGCGGGTCATATTTTGTCATCGTCCACTCTGAGCGCATGCGTTGTTCGGCGTCAGAGGTGAAGATGACATTGCCCAGACGGTCGTAGACATATTCGACGGCGCCGCAGCCGGGCATGCGGCTGCTGACGCAGCGGTGCTGCGCGTCGTAATCGAAGCACTGGGCGTAGCGCTCGAGATAGTACGATGTATATTCGCCTTCGGACAGATAGCGGCAGCCTTCGGGGCTGATGACATAACGCAGGTCGCCGCGGCGGTCGTAGACAAAGCGGGTGTCGGCGGTGACAGCATAGCCGTTTGTCACACCGATGCGCCGCTCGAGTATCTTGCGGCCGAGGCGGTCTTCGAAAACAAGTGTGCGCATGCCGTCGGGATCTTCTGTCTCTGTTATTCTAAGCGCTCCGGCCGAATAGACGTCGCTGCATTTTACCTTGCCCGTTGATGTCCCGACTGTCAGTTTCCTGCAGCTGTAGTCGCCCGAGTCCGTGTTTTTGTGCCACGAGGTTCTGACACCGTGGTTTTTCCAGTATTTGCCGGGACCGTAGCTGTCGGTGATGCGGTTGCGCCCCGAGAGTTCATATCTGTATGACGTATAGGCGACTTCGTCGTTGCCGTAGAATGTCCGTGCTTTCGCGAGGTGGGCGCTGCCGCTGAGGCAGGCGGCATCACCCGGCACGGGCAGCCATTCTTTCTCGACGTTGCCGCGCAGGTCGTAGTCTTTGCGCAGGCATACGAGGCCGCCGGGGTCTGCGGCCACGCCTGTCACCGTGAGCGCTTCGCGCCCCATGCCGTCATAGTACACCGTCGAGACGCGCGCCCGCAGGGACGAGCCGCAGCTGTCGAGGAAGGTCAGCGACCGTATATAGTTGTCGCCGTTGTTGGCCGCAGCCGAGGCCGACACTGCGATGGCGACAGCGGCAAGAATGAGCTTTGGTTGTATCGGGTTTTTCATCGGCTTGGATGTTAAAGGTTAAACTTGCAGATTATCGGCTCGTCGGTCGTGCGGATGCATATCAGATAGGTCGACGGAGCGAGACCGTCAAGCGACAGGGTGACAGACTGCGCGTCATCGCCGAAGACACGGCTCTGATATACACGTCCGCCGATGTCACACAGCATCATGTCGATGAAGCGGCTGTCGCCGGGAGTACGGTTTATACTGACTGTGTTTGCGGCATAGTCTATGCTCACCGACTGATGGAGCCTGCCTTTAGATCTGTCTTTGTCTGATGTATTTCTACTGTTGTTGCCGGGGGCGTCTTTCTGTTCTTTGATGAGCCGGCGTATCTCACTGTTGACAGGGTCGTTCTCTATGGCGGCTTCCTGTTCCGAAAGGGCCAGCGCCTCCCATGTCACACGGCTGTCTATGGTGTCGCCCTCTTCGCTCAGAAGCAGGTCATGCTGCTGCCGGAGCACCGGATAGCGGTAGCCGGGGACATACCACGCCTTGTCGGTGCCGCGGTGGATACACACGGTGCTGTCTCCGTCAAAAAACATACGGTCGTCGACCTCACGGATAACGCACTCGACATTGCCGGCAATGTCGCCGTCGGGAGTGACGATTCTGAGGCCGGAGGCTGTCGTCATGCGGTATCGTCCCGACGTCCTGTATGACGAGATGCCGTCGGCACGGCCTGAGGCGGACACTGTGTCGGCCTGCGAGTCCTCTTTTATCACGCCGTGGGGCCACGCGCTGTCATAGCGGCGGTAGAAACCGGGAGTCTGACGGGTGCGGCACAGATAGACGCCGCCGTCAAGGACAAGTTCTTCGGTCTTGCGTCCCTGGGTTATGCACATCGCGGTAAGGGTGTCGCCCGGAGCTGCGGCCCATACCGACAGCTGTTCGGTGTGTCTGACGGATATGTCCGACAGATCGGGGCACAGCCTGAGCGAATCTGTGAACGAGGGCGGGCCTGCAAGGACGGCTATGTCGAGTCTGTCGCCTATGCGCGGCGAGTTAAGTTCGGGTGACACGCCGCCGGCTGTCGTCCACGATATAAGCGGCAAAATCAGTGCCGCCGCTGTTTTAATCACGGTCGCTCGCATAGTGGTATTCATATTTATTGATGAGAAAATCGTTGAAATCACGCACCTCGGTCAGACGGCCGCGGCGGTCATAATCGAATGTGGTCGAGATGCCCCGGGCGTCGACGGTCTCGACAACACCGAGCAGCCAGTGATAATATATCGAACTGATGTCGCTGTCGGGCAGAAGGGTGCGCAGGCGTCCGGCGATGCGGTTTATCTCCTGCTGGCTGACGGTCTTCTGTCCGTCGAGGTTCGCTTTTGTCAGTCCGGCCGACAGGGCCTTTGCCTCAAGGGTTTCATGACCGATATTTTTGGCTTCGATGATGGGATACATGCCGTTGTAGCCCCAGATGTATGACACAAGCGGCACTCCGCGGTATTTGATTTCGACTATATTGCCTGAACTGTTATATACATATTCATAGGTCAGACGAGAAATCATCTCTTTCTGATATGCGGTGGTGGCCTGAGCTACCGGCACGATGCTGGAGACATCGGCAGCTCCGTTAAGTTCGTAGACTTTCAGCGGCATCCGCGTCAACGAGTCGTATTCGGTTCTTTTGGCTGACATGACGGCGTCGCCGCACACTGTCACCTCGGTCTCGGCCATAGGCAGATATGAGCCATTGCCGAGAGGATATGTATAATAGGTTGTGACTGTATCTCCCTCGGAGCTTTCGCTGCAGACTGACTTTATGAGGTTATAATCAAGACGGTCGGTATAACTGTCGTAAAAATAATCATACTTTTTATATGAGGTCAGACCGTCGCTTTCGGTTGTCTTCTCGAACGATATGGTTTTGTTGTACGGGATTATCGAATATGTGCCGATGCCGTAATCATAGCCTCCGTAGCCATGATTATCTCCGCCTGCCCGTGTAAAATCACAGACGGTAAAAGCATTTGTGGTAAGGGTGGGTGTATTGCCCGATTCGTAAATATTATAATCGTATGTTGTTACTAAACCGTTATTTATACCTGCATTGTCTGTCTGAATCTTTCGCATCAGATTGCCTCGATAATGACTTCGTGAAGTGTACATTCGTGACCCTATAGGCTGAAAAGTCAGAAACTGTGAATTGTTATAATCGCAATAATTGAGCGTTCGGGCGCTTGTATATGAATAGGCTTCGTAGTAATATGATGGCTCGGTGACACCGAGTCTATTCTGAGTCGTTCTGACTTCAGGATACTCTATTGACGACATACTGCCTGACAGACAGCTTGGGAATGCAGTTTCACCTATGCCATAGACAAGACTTCCCTTATATCCGATAGCTCCGTTCTGTATTGCAAACCAAATATAGTAGTTGTTAATATATTCGGGCAGAAGCTGAACCGTACCACTTGTCTCATACGGACTTAGCGTGTAATTATAATAAAAGGTCTTACATATCGGCTCACTATTTTTATCACCTGTCGATGATATAATTTGCCCTATACGCAACCCGCACCAATAATTTCTGTCTTTTTGCGTAGTGATGGAATCGATTGTGGATTTTATAAGATAAATTCTTCCAGCGGGTGAATTATGGAAACGCATATTAGCCTCGAGAAAATCTCGCGCCCCGTCGACTTCGAGAGGGTTTACAAGTTCTATTTCATAATGCCCGGGCTGAAGGCCTAAATAAATTTGTTTTTTTACTCCGTCAGGTTCAATAGTCTCTTTATCGAGACATATAATACGTTCAACTTTATTTTGACCTTTCTTTTTTATTGTCACATGAGGAAAAGGATATGGATTGACCGAACTGTAACTATCCGGAGTCATAAAACTGTGACTGTGCTCATAATCTGTCGTCATCAGATTTGCCGGATTCATCTCGTAATAATGGGTGGGATCAAGAGTTATGGTCTGTTGATCAGAAACGATATAATCGTCTATTTTCAACTTCTTGTAATTATCATCAAGACACATCCGTAATGTATCAACTACAGTTTTTACGACCAATGGATTTTGGCTGTTATCGTTTATATCACCCTCATATTTTATGGTTTTGAGATAGCTAAATTGATTACTCTCCCAAACAAGCTGCGTATAACCTCCTGTCGGATACGTAATCTTATTAAGTACACCTTTTCGGCTTGCCTCCGGGACAACACTTCGGTCGGCATTTTGCCCCATTCTGTAAATGCGAGGAATAAGAGTTCCTTGGTTATCTTTATCATTATTATACCCGCCAAAATCCTGCGAATCAAGATAGAACGTAAAATCATCTCCACTCACATCATCATAGTCAAAACTCAGGATGACATCTGTCTGATCTATGACTTTTTTTAATAGGGGTACGGCATGTTTGTCATATTTAAATTCAATTTTGCGGCTATTGCCATCGGCACTTTTTATCTCAATACTCTCCAATAATGGAACAAGCTTTGTATTGCTTATTTCATGAATGTAGTTAAATAAAATGGTGATGCCGCCACCACTGATTTTTTCAAGAATCTGAGGGTGATAAATAACCGAGCTTATAGAATAAATATAGTTTAAATTACTTTGTGCGGCCTCGTCATCTGTAAAGTACCTGTATTCTCTATGACCGTGATAATCTACCGCTGTAGATGGTGCTTTATGATAACTATACTCCACTATGTTACCGTTTAAATCTGTTATTCTGTCGAGATGCCACGCAGAAGCATAATAGATGCTGTCCAGCATTTGCGGTATCATCGGATTTCCATAGTGAAATTCATATTTAGTACGGTCTTGAGTGGTAAACAAATATGACAGTCCGGCCTGATTTTTTACCAAATAACCCCGACCGTCGCAGCCACCATCTGTTATATAGGGAATTTCTGAACTATGCGTTATAGAA
>USIN01000129.1 GCA_900554715.1 uncultured Bacteroidales bacterium | reverse complement strand
TGCGTGAATCCCGGCGAGCCTGCCGAGAAAAAATCGGCCGACAGTCAGGCATCAAAACAGAAAAAAATGATTTATATCGGCGCTGCCGTCGTTGCAGTGCTGATAGCCATACTCTGCTATATCTTCTTTGCGCTCGGCAAGAAATCGGGCGCTGCCCCCGACGAACTGAAGACAGACAGCATTACTGCCCTCAGCGACACGATTAAGTCGCAGCAGGTCGTAGGTCAGCCCGTCGACGATAAAGCCGATGAAGTGAAAGCTCCGAAAGAGGCAAACAAGAAAGAAGCCCATAAAGACAGCAAAGACGACAAGAAGAAAGACAAAGTCACTGACGAATCTGTCAAACAGGCTGCCAAAGAAGGCAGTCCTGACGTAGCCACTCCATCTCAGGCCGGTGGTCAGGAATCGCAGGAACTCACTCCCGCCGGCTGGCGCGAAGAGCTTACCCGGGTCATCGAAAGCGTCAAGGCTCGCGAACTCGCTCCCATAAAAAGACAGGCGCTCAACTATATCAGCCGCTCGGACGACGAACAGCAATGTACCGCTATAGCCAAACAGATAGTCGAACGCGAGAAATATCTCAACGACCTCAATAAATACAGAAACGCCAAAATAAGCCAGCGAGGAGCCGCTATAGCCAACCAGCTTTACAGTGAAATCCTCGAAGGAAATTATAATCCGACTCGCTGGCAAAATATGCTTAAAGCTATTGATGAAGAAGTCATCAAGGAAGGAGAACCAATCTGACAAACCACGTCTGACAATCACACACAACAACAATGGATAAACAAGATTTTGCAAGAGAGACACAACGCAACGCCCGACCCGAGAGCGGCAACGGCACCATAGGATTCGACGGCAACCGCAGCGGCGCCAGCGGATTCGGCTTCACCACCCTCGACGGCGAACTGACGGCCGGCACTGTCATCGACGACCGATATATACTCAAGGAATACAAGGGCCGGGGCAGCTTCGGCGAAGTGTGGCTCGCATACGACAACGAACTCGAAATCGATGTCGCCATCAAGCTTTATATCTCACTCGACCAGAAGGGCCAGGACGAATTCAAATCAGAATACAAGGTCGCTTTCGGTCTCAATCATCAGAACCTGCTGACGGCACAGCACTACAGTGTCTGGAATCACCGTCCCTACCTGATAATGAAATATTGCTCACGCGGATCGGCCAACGACCTGACAGGCAATACCACAAACGAAAGAGACATCTGGCGCTTCATCCACGATGTAGCCGCCGGTCTGAAATTTCTCCACGGACTCGAGACGCCTATCGTTCATCAGGACATCAAGCCCGAGAACATCCTTATCGACGACCAGGGCACATATCTGATTACCGACTTCGGCATCAGCCGCAAGATGCGTTCGACCCTGCGCAAACAGTCGAAACGCGCAGCCGAGTCGGGCGCCATCGCCTATATGGGTCCCGAACGTTTTCTCAAAGACCCCATCGCTGTCAAAGCCAGTGATATATGGTCGCTCGGCGTCTCAATCTACGAGATGGCGACGGGCGAACTGCCTTTCTGCGGCCAGGGCGGCGGCATGCTCAACGCCGGCGCCGAGATTCCCGACCTCGACACAAGCAAATGGTCGAAAAATCTCAACGAAGTCATGCGCGCATGTCTCGCCAAAGACACCTGGGACCGCCCTACAGCCGAAAAGCTCGAAGACTACTCAAAACTCGTGCTTGACGGCAATGCTCCCGACTGGAACAAATGGGTCAAGGGCGAAAGCGGCAAATCTTCGGGTGACAAGAAATCGCACAAGAGCCTCATCATCGGCATTATCGGCGGCATTGTACTCGCCGGCGCCATCGTCGCCGCAATCATGATCGGCGGCAACAATTCGGCCGACCGTGACGCCGTCAAGGCCCGCTACGGCGCCATGATGTCACGTGCAGCCAAAAATATCAAAGTAGGCAATGCAGTCAACTACATGGCACTCATCACCGCCCGCGAGCAACTCGACTCGCTCTCGGCCATCGCCGCCATCAATCCCTTCCTTGCCGAGATTCCCGAATTCAGCCTCGACGGAATGAACAGCGACCTCAGCGGCAAAATAGACGAAGCCTATACAAAATGGTTTGAATCGGCCAACGGTACACTGACAATCGTCGAAGACCCGGCAGGCGCCATCGCCGAATTCCATATTGCTGCCATGCTGAAACCCGACAACAACGTCAAGAACGCGCTCGATGTCGTAGGCCGCACGGCCAACTGCAGTGCCGCACCTATGATTACTCAGCGAGCATACGTCGACAACGGCACGCTCGTAATAGACTATGACGGTCTCACCGACAACGACATTCCCGGTGTCACAGTTCAGTATGAGCTTTCTGACGGCAACGAGATATGGGAGACCGGTCTGACAACCTTCACTCTTGAGAGCGGTAACGGCCACAGCGTCGCCGTCACTCTCAATAATGCAGGCCGACAGGCTACCGGCGTCAGACTCAGCCAAAACGATATAACACTTTTTGATACACTGCAATAAACCGTCATCAAGCGATGCGACGATCAATCCTTCTGTTACTAAGTCTGTTTATTATCGCCACCACGGCTTTTGCAGGCGTCAATAAAAAACTCAACGAGGCTCAGCGCCTGTTCAATCAGGCCACGACAATCGAGCAGTTCCAGAACGTCAAGAAAAGATTTCTTGCCGCCAAGACCGACGTCGGTTATGTCGCCGCCGAACACGACGCTGCCATCAACGAAGGCATCAGAAAATGCGACCGCAAGATCGCCGAACTGTCGCCCAATCTCAGCCTGAGCACGAGTTCAATCTCGTTCTCGGCCGACGGCGGCAACTACACGATTTCGGTCACGACAAATCAGGGTTCGTTCAGCGTCAACGGCCTGCCGTCGTGGATGAGCGTCAACTCAAAAGGAGCGTCGAGCGTCAGTCTCTACTGTTCGGCCAACCCATCGACATCGAGCCGCTCGTATTCGTTCACCATAAGCGCCGGAGGTCTCAGCCGCAGCGTGAGCGTCAGCCAGCGTGGCAAGCAACAGGCAGTCAACAACAGCAAGATAAAAGTCGTTCGTGTCGATTTTGCAAATCAGGCCAACGGCAAGGTGCTCAACAGCTACGGCGACCCGTTCTATTTCGACGAGACACGCCGTCTGGCAACCCGCATGACCTACGACGGTCCGTCATCGGAGGTCACAAAGACAGTCTACACCAAGATTTTCAACTCAGACGGCTCTCTGATGACCTACAGCGGCAGCCCGGCTGGCTACACGACGTCAATAGAGACTACTTTCAAGCCCGGCAAAGGCAACTATGCCTACCTGTCGGCTTACGGCAACGACACAAGGTCGCCCTACTCTGTCGGCACAGTCAGATATGAGCTTTGGTTAGACGGCGAATGTATCAGCACGTCATACATCACCATCAATCCCGGCTCGCCCGGCGCTCTGCTTGTCGACGGCCAAAGCTCGCTGACACTCAACTTCGACGCCAACGGCGGCACCCGCACACTCAGCGTCAGCGGAGCCGGAAGCGACTGGTCGACATGGGGCATACCGTCATTCTGCTCGGTCAACAAAGGCTCTACAACATTTACTCTCACCTGTGAAGCCAACACATCGCGCGACAGCCGCAGCGACTATATGAAAATCAAAGCCGGCGACCGCGAAGTGCGCATCGACATCAAACAGGAGGGCGCCCGCTCGAATATCACAGCTAAAATCGAAAAGGTGTGGATGGAGCATGACGTCTGGGAAAACGGAGAAAAAGGCATGCGCATCCACGTCAAATTCGACAACAAGAACATGAAGGGCCACACCGGCCGCGTCATCGCCTACTTCTACTGGGACGACAGCAACGGCAATCCTCTCAAAGACCGCGACGACAGATATTGCACGACCGGTGGAAATGTCTGTGTCGGCGAAGGATTCACCCCGAGCTATGACAATTCGACATATAATGACTTCAAACTTTTTATGCCTCTCGACCAGTTTGACATAACGACAAGCGGCAAACACAGCATAAAATTCTTCGTTGCAATACGCGACAATACAATAGGTGAGCAACTAACAGATTCAGACTGGCAATATATCACATATACAAAGAATTAATGGAATTAGCACCCGATACACTTATCAATGACCGCTACCGGCTGATTGAACGGCTCGGTCGCGGCAGCTTCGGCGAGGTTTGGCTCGCCGAGGACACCAAGACAGGAATTCAGATTGCGATTAAAATCTATATCGCTCTCGACACCCGCGGCATAGATGAATTCAAAAACGAATTCACGAACGTCTACAGTTTCAACCACACCAATCTGCTGCGCCCCGACTATTTCGACAGCTATGGCAGCCACCCGTTTCTCGTGATGCCCTACTGTCCGGTGACACTCGGCAACAAGACTGGCGAACTGAGCGAGACCGAGCTGTGGCAGCTCATCGCCGACGTAAGCGCCGGTCTGGCCTACCTGCACCAGCACGACGTCGTCCATCGCGACATCAAGCCCGACAATATACTTCAGGACACAGCCGGCAACTATCTTATCTCAGACTTCGGCCTGAGCAAGAAGATGCGGTCGACGCTGCGCAAGGCTTCTGCCCGCAGCAATGCCGACAACTCGTCAGGCACGATTGGCTATATGGCGCCTGAGATGTTTACGGCCAACCCTACCCCGGTCAAGGCAACAGACATCTGGGCTCTCGGCGCGTCGATTTACGAACTGGCTACAGGCGAAATGCCGTTCTGCGGACAGGGTGGCGTAATGGAACTCCACGGCGCCGAGCTGCCGGTATTACCGGCTCCGTTCAGCCCAGAACTGACCGGGCTGATGCACAAATGCCTCGCGAAAGAGACATGGGACCGTCCGATGGCCGCACAGGTTCACGAAATCGCTCAGCACAAAATCGACGCTGCTTCGGGCAACGGAGGCTCTGACGACAACGGCAACGGCGGCAACCAAACGGTAGCCGAAGGCAATGGCAACAATGTCGTCATCGTCAAGGAGGACGGCACGGCAAAGAAGAGTTCAAAAGTTTTGCTCATAATTGCGGGCGTCATCATCGTCGCGCTTATAATCGCGCTCATCAACCTCAATTCAGCCAACAACCAACAATCAGACGATATCAATCGTTTAAATAAAACTGTCGCAGAACTAACGAACAAGAATATCAACCTCAGAGCATCTGTCGAGGCATCAGAACAGACTTTCAACGCCATACTGGGCAATCAGAGTATCAAGGCCTTTGTCAATGACCTGACGAACACAGGCGACCCTGTGGGCACACCTATTGTCAGCGGTAAGACGACCTACCTTATCCCCTGGGTGACTGTTTTCTCGAAGCAAAAAATCGACAACGGCAAGTTTTACGTAAAATTCTATACTCCATCGGGACTATCTACCGGCAGTGAATCGAAAAACGGCTACAGCTACAGCGACAACTTCAGCGTCGAAGCCAACAAACCGACTACCCTGCAGTTTATCGGCTGGGGCGGCGAGACTCCGGGTCACTGGGGCCCCGGCGACTACCGCATCGAAATATGGTATGACGGCAAACGCATCGGCAGCAATACATTCAGAGTAAGGTCATAAAAATTCAATCGGGCTATAGTCTAATAGTCGACAATATTCTTCAAAGCCTCCACTAATCGATAGCGTGGAGGCTTTT
>USIN01000128.1 GCA_900554715.1 uncultured Bacteroidales bacterium | reverse complement strand
TCCCTCTTCGCCGGGTCAGATGGAGTTCGCCAAGTATCTCAAGACCGTGCTTGACGGCATGGGTCTCGAGGAAGTGGAGCTCGATGGCAACGGCTATCTTTACGCTACGCTTCCCTCCAACACCGAAAAACAGGTGCCCACCGTGGGATTCATCGCTCATATCGACACATCGCCCGACATGTCGGGCCGCCATGTCTCACCGCGCATCGTGAAGGGCTACGACGGCACCGACATCACGCTCAACGAGAAGGAGCAGGTGGTGCTCTCGCCCCAGGAATTCCCCGAGCTGCTCAACTACCTGGGTCAGGACATCATCGTCACTGACGGCACGACTCTCCTCGGAGCTGACGATAAGGCCGGCGTGGCCGAGATCATCACCGCAGTGGCATACCTCCAGGCGCATCCCGAGATCAAGCACGGCAAGATCCGCATCGGTTTCAACCCTGACGAGGAAATCGGACTCGGCGCCCATAAGTTCGATGTCGAGAAATTCGGCTGCGAATTCGCCTACACCATGGACGGCGGAGCCGTCGGCGAACTCGAGTACGAGAACTTCAACGCAGCCTCAGCCAAGGTTACGATAAAGGGCCGCAATGTGCATCCCGGATATGCAAAGCACAAGATGATCAACTCCATCCGCGTGGCCAACAACTTCATAGCCATGCTTCCCCGCTGGGAGACTCCGGAGCACACCGAGGGTTACGAAGGCTTCTATCATCTCGTGGGAATCGAGGGCAGCGTGGAGCAGACCGTGCTCACCTACATCATCCGCGACCATGACCGCGCGCGCTTCGAGAGCCGCAAGAAAGAGATAGAGCATCTTTGCCGCAAGACCAACATGGAATATCCCGGTTGCTGCACGGTGGAGATCAAGGACCAGTACTACAACATGCGCGAGAAGATCGAGCCGCTGATGTATATCATCGACATCGCCGAGGACGCCATGCGCCGGGCCGATGTCACGCCCAAGGTCGTGCCCATCCGCGGCGGCACAGACGGCGCGCAGCTCTCGTTCAAGGGACTGCCGTGTCCCAACATCTTTGCCGGCGGTCTTAACTTCCACGGCCGTTATGAGTTCGTGCCCATCCGTTCGATGGAGAAGGCCACCGAAGTCATTGTCGAGATAGCCCGCATCGTCGGCGAACGCGACAAGGCGTGAGCCGTGACAGACTTATCGTCGTCACCGGGCCTACGGCCTCAGGCAAGACCCGGCTGGCGATAGACATCGCCTGTCGGCTGGGGTGTGAGATCATCTCGGCCGACTCGCGTCAGATGTACCGCGACATCTCGATCGGCACGGCCAAGCCGACGGCCGACGAGCTGGCGCAGGTGCGCCATCATTTCATCGACATACTGCCGCTTGACGGCTATTACAGCGCGGCCTGTTTCGAGGCTGACGCAGGCGCTATGTTGCCCGGACTGTTCGCAAAGTCGGGCGCTGCGGTCGTCTGCGGCGGCTCGATGATGTATGTCGACGCCCTCGTGCGCGGCATCGACGACATGCCGACGGTCAGCGACATCACGCGCCGCCGCATCGACGAGATGGAGGCGCAGCAGGGCGCCGACGGGCTGCTGGCCTATCTCGAGATTGTCGACCCTGATTATTATGCCGTCGTCGACCGAAGCAACATCAAGCGCGTCAAACACGCCATCGAGATTTCGGCCGAGGCCGGCGTGCCATATTCGACGCTGCGCACCGGACGCGCCAAAGAGCGCCCCTACGATGTGATAAAATTCATGATCGACCATCCGCGCGAAGAACTCTTCGACCGTATCAACCGCCGCGTCGACGCCATGATGGCCGCCGGCCTTGAAGAAGAGGCGCGCCGGGTCGAGCCGCTGCGTCATCTCAATTCGCTCAACACCGTGGGCTACAAGGAGATGTTTGCCTGGTTTGACGGCGCGATGGATTATCACACGGCTGTCGAACGCATTAAGAAAAACACGCGCGTTTACGCAAAAAAACAGCTCACCTGGCTCAAACGCGACCCGGAGGTGATACGTCTCAATCCCGCCACGGCCCTCGAAGAGGCTATGGCTGTATTGCAGAAAGCAGAATAGACGGAAATATCAGAGTTTGCGTATGATCGTCATGCCGTCGCGTAGCGGCAGGATGACTTTCTCGACGCGAGTGTCGGCGGCGACGAGGTCGTTGAAGTCGCAGACGCCGGCGCTCTGGGCGTCGTGGTTGGTTGTGCGGTCGACGACTTTACCTGACCATAAGGTGTTGTCGGCGAAGATATAACCGCCTTTGTTGACACGCGGGAGCAGCATCTCGTAGTAGTCGGTATAGTGGCGCTTGTTTGCGTCGATGAAGACGAGGTCCCAGCCGTCGCCGAGGGTGGGGATGACGTCGAGAGCGTCGCCGACGTGTATGTGCATGCGGTCGCCCCACGGCGTCGAGTCGAAGAGTTCGCGGATGTCGTCGATGAGTTCGTCGTCAATCTCGATTGTGTGAAATTCGGCGTTGGCGGGCATGCCTTCGGCGAAACAGAGGGCTGAGTAGCCCGTGAAAGTGCCTAATTCGAGGATGCGTCGCGGCTTTATCATCTCGGTGAGCATCTTGAGGATGCGCCCCTGGAGATGGCCCGAGCACATGCGCGGGTAGAGGCGCGTCAGATTGGTCTCGCGATAGAGACGGTAGAGCCTGTCAGGCTCGGGCGATATGTGGGCTTCGATGTAATCTTCAATATCCATAATATAATATCCACATGGCCGCGTGGCTCAGAATCATGAGAATAAGCAGGATCCATGTCACTTCGGGGCGCTGGCGATAGCAGATTACGGCGCAGACGCCCGAGACAAGGACGTAGAGAGGGTAGAGCCACAGCAGGGCTTTCGTCTCTTCGTTTCCTGCGGGGCTGTCGAGCAGGACAGGGAATGCCAGAACAGGCAGCATCGCAATGACGGTCACGATGATAAGCCATAACGGCGCCTTGGTATAGTTATTGTTGTTGTCGCTCATTTTGCTTTCTTTTCAGCTTTCTTTTTAGCTTTCAGCTCCTCTTTTTCAGCGAGGTAGGCTTTGACGGTCTCGGCGACGCCGCGTTCGAGGGGATAGGCGCACCTGAAGCCGAAATCACGGACGGCGTCAGAGACGTCGCAGTTCCAGTTGCGCTGCTTCATTATCTTGAATTTGTCGCGGTTGAGAGTCGACGGTTTCATTTTCAGCACGCCCCATTTCTCGGCGACGACAGATGCGGCGTAGACAGCCCACATCGGCAGTTTGACCGGCACGACAAACTTGCCGCCGAGGGCTTTGGCTACAATCTTGCGGAACTCGCCCTGGGTGTAGGCGCGTGGCTCGCTGATGATATATTTTTTGTTGACGACGTCGGCGTCAAAGGCGTCGAACATGGCGTTGACGAGGTCTTCGACATATATGAATGTAAGTAGCTGTCGACGGTAGCCGACGCCGAAATCCCAGTGTGAGTCAATCGACTTTATCATCATCAGATAGTCCTGCTCATGGGGGCCGTAGACGCCTGTAGGTCGGAAGATAATCCACGGAAAACCGGTCTTGGTCTCGAGATAGGTCTCGGTCTTGATCTTCGAGAGTCCGTAGCGTGTATTGGGGTTGGGTATCGTGCGGGATGTTATGGGTTCGTATGTCTTTTCGTCGGCCGGACCGAGTGCGCTGAGCGAACTCATGTAGAGGAATCTGTGGGGCACCATGTCGTTGGCTGTCAGCATGTCGACAAAGGTGCGCGGATACATGAAGTTGATGCGGTTGAAGTCGGCGAAGTTGGCACATTTCGTCGCGCCGAGATTCCAGATTATATAATCCCAGCGGCCACCGTCGGGCGCGGCTTCTCTGAGCGCTCCGAGCATCTGCGACGGGTCGTCGTAGTCAAGCACGACGAAATTGAGGCGCGGGTCATTGAGCCAGCGGCGCGACGTCGACTGACGTACGCCGACCCATGTGCTGTAGCCGCGTTCGAGAGCGGCCCGGGCAATGAACCCGCCGATAAATCCCCCGGCGCCGATTATAAGTAGAGTTTTTTTCATGTGAATTCACATAATGTTTCAGTTTTGCGAAGATAACTATTTTTGATGATTCTGACAATATTGAAATGAAGAGGCTAAGGAGAAGACATATTTATTTAATTTTTCATAAATATAATATGCGTAATTCTTTGTTTCGTCGTAAAAATATAATATATTTGCGACAAAAATAACTTTAAAATGACATGCAATCTATTGAAAGCAGAATATATACAAGTGTTTCAAAGCGCGGGCGCGGTGCGATAGTCACGCCCCTGGAATTTGCCGGCTACGGAGAGTCGAAGGCTGTTCAGAAGGCTTTCGAACGATTGGCTGCAGCCGAAAAGCTGATAAGGATTGCGCGTGGAATCTACTATTATCCTAAGATTGACAGGGCTTTGGGAATGGGCGTGCTTTATCCTACGTTTGAAGATATAGCCGCGGCGATTGCCCGACGGGATAAAGCAAAAATAGTTCCGACCGGAGTTTATGCTCTCAATAAACTCGGACTGTCAACCCAGTTGCCGATGAATGTGGTTTATCTTACCGATGGCTCTCCGAGAAAAGTAAGACTGCAAGGCGAAAAAGGCATACAATTCAAGCATACGGCAAAAAAGAATCTGGCGTTTCAAAATGATTTTGCCATGCTTCTTACGTTTGCACTCCGGGAAATCGGAGAAGATAACCTTACAGAAGAACAGTTGGCTCATGTGAGTCAACTGATTAAGGCGGTGCCGTTTGAAGCGATAAAAAAGGACTTTGCCCTTATTCCGGCATGGATACGTAAAATAATACTTGAATCGTATGAATAAGTTTCTAAAACTTACAGAGCCCCAGCGCCGCACCGTATTTGAGCAGACGGCTGCAAGAATAAATCTCCCCGTAGCGGCAATAGAAAAAGATTTTTGGGTAACAGAAATACTTGATATTCTGTTCTCGTTGCCCTACGCAGATAAAATGGTGTTCAAAGGTGGCACGTCGCTTAGCAAAATATGGGGTGTCATTCGACGTTTTTCTGAAGACATAGACATCGCCATTGACCGTAGCATGTTCGGCATTGCGGGCGATGTTACCAAAAAACAGTTGAAGAAGCTGCGTAAAGAGTCATCGGTGTTTGTTCGGGACACACTCGCAGGTGATCTCATAAAGGCAGCAGAAAAAACGGGGTTAAACGAGTTTATTACGATAAAAGCTGATCCTGACGGAGAAGGAGATGCCACTTATCCCGAACCCCGGCAGATTCATATAATCTATAAATCGGTATTGTCTGAGACGGCGAATCCTTATCTTCGTGATGAGGTGTTGCTGGAGGTGGGAGCGCGCTCGCTGTTTGAGCCGACTGCGGAAGCCGGTGTGGATTCGTTTGTGACAACAGTATTCCCGCATCTGACATCAAAAGATAATGGAGGTCGTATAGCTGCCGCCGTCGCGGAAAAGACGTTTCTTGAAAAGGTCTTCCTTTTGCATGAACTGTTCACGACCGAGGGCTGTCGTAATGCCAGCCGCAAATCAAGACATCTTTACGATCTTTGTAAAATGCTTGATGCTGGGATTGCCGAAAAAGCAATCTCTAATTATGAATTGTGGGAGTCAATCCGTCATCACCGTGAAGTCTTTACATCAGTTCGCGATGTTGATTATTCACCCGGTTTACGCGAACGAGTTACTCTCATACCGCC
>USIN01000127.1 GCA_900554715.1 uncultured Bacteroidales bacterium | reverse complement strand
GGACCGTCTATCGGCGGAATCTTCACGATCGTAGGATTTTCCGCCACTGGAAAACATATCCGGAACATCGCCCCGATCATGTTTGGCGTCCTCTTCGCGAGCTTCACAAAACGCTGGACCATTAACTCCCCGTCACCGATGCTGGCACTTTTATTCTCAACGACACTGGCGCCGATTGCGGGGGAATTCGGAGTTCTCATGGGACTTCTCGCCGGATTCGGCGAAGAGCTGTTCTTCCGAGGCGCATTCCAGCGACTTCTTACAACCGGCGGTGTAAATCGCCATCTGGCCGTTTGGAGCGTCGCCTTTGTCTTCAGCGCCATTCACTTCCAGTTCTACGGCTTTGTTCCGCGGCTGCTTTTGGGCGCATATCTGGGTTATCTTCTCGTCTGGAGCAAGAGCCTCTGGCTGCCCATAGCCATCCACGCCCTCAACAATACGCTCTACGTCATCCTCCACTGGGACTACCGCGACGCCGCCACGCAGCCCCTGTCCGACGGCATAGGCGCGGGCTCGTCATGGCCCTACGCGGTCGTGTCGGCAGTGATAACGGCCGTCGCCATCATCTATTTCAGAAAATATTGCTTAGAAACGGAGAATCATCTCGACTGAGACTTTGCTGCCGCCGCCGACAGGAATCACCGCGCCCGAGGGGAAGAAATACTGCTCGTAGTTGAGTCGCAGGTCGGCGTGCATGTCGCCGCGGATATAGCTGATTGTCGAGCCGAGCGTCAGGCGGTTGCGACGGATATCGTCTGCAATTAAAGTGCCAGTATCTTCGTCAATCTCGCCGTCGCTGTGGTGGGTCATGCCGTCGAAGCGCGCCTGCACCGACATGCGGTTGAAAAACGAGGTCTTTATCGGCCAGCGGTAGTCGGCCATGAAGTTATAGGCGTGGCAGGGGTCAAAAGCCGAGTTGGTGTAGTGTTTGTAGACATACTCTGCCTCGGCGAGCCATCGGCCGTCGGTCCATTGGACGCAGAAGTCGGTGTGGTTGATGCGGATGCCGTCGGGCACCTCCGATTTGAAGCCGCCCTCGACGAAGACCTCACCGAAAGTATAGCGGGCTTTGGCGCCATAGCTGTATTTGGTCTGCCACTCAGTATGGTCGCCGATTTTTGTAGCGTTGAATATACCGGCCTCGACATACAGCGGTATCGCTGTCGGCGAGTAGCCGCCTTTGACGCCGACGCCGCGGCGGTTGCCCACCTGTTTGCCTATAAACGAGCGGTTTGTGAAAAGATAGCCGTTGACGGCGCGGCTGGCATCGACAGAGAATGGTATTCGCGACTGGCCGGCGACAATCTTCCATGTCTTCGACGGCGAGAAGGTCGCATAGGCGTCGAGCATGCTGAACTTGCCTTTGTCGCAGAAGTCGGCTCTCACGAAATACGACAGAATCGGGGCAATCTTGCCGCCGACACTCAGTCGGGCGTTCCTCACCTGGAATCGTCCGGCCGATTTGCCCTCGGTCGTCTGCTCGAAGCGGGCGCGGAGAGTGCCGTGGAATTCGGGTTTATAACTGAACGCAGGTTTCACCGTGTCGGTCGGTGCGGCAGCAGCCGCACTGACGCCGATTGTTAAAAGACAAGCGGTTGCCAGATTTTTCAATATCATGTTGTAAAATCTTACGGTCAATAATCGTATTGTAATTCGAAATCATCAAGATAAAGCACCGCGCCGTTGCCCCCGGTGAAGTAGTCGCCGTATTTGCTTGCCGACGCCGTGATCAGTATATATCGCGGCACGCGGTCGGTGGCTTTATAGTCGAGCGTGAACTCAAACGGTGTATATGTCGGCACATTCTCGCCGAACTCTATTTTGCCATAGGCTATCACTTCGGGACCATCGGGGTCGAAGAGCTGGCGGTTGTTGGGATTCGTCCTGATCTCAAACGGCTGCTCACTGTCGATAAGGGCGGCCCAGACGATGCAGGTGTCGGGACGGCCGGCAAGGTCGCCGAAGCCGGCGGTCGTGCTGCTGATGGGTGCTGTCTGATATTTGAGATAACCGCTCAGTTTGGTGGGTCGTGCCGTAAACTCACGTCCGAAACTGAGGATACCGTTTGTGCCGTCGGTTCTCACATAGCTGCCGGCGAATATATTGCCGGCGGCGAGTTTGCCGATGATACCTATGCCTACAAAGCGCGTCTCGAGCCGGGCTGCAAGACCGGTGCCGCTGACTGTGTCGTCGGTCGGAGTGGTATTCGATGACCCGAGTGTCGTAGCACCCTTGTTGCCGGTGTCCCAGTATGGCACACCGCCGTCTGCCCACGGATTCCATACCTTGCCGTCAAGCCACCACGAATCGAAATCGGAATTAGGCACCTGCAGCACCGGTCCGGTTGTAAACTCTATTTCATCACCGTAATCCTGATTGGAGAACGCTCGGGCGACATAGCTTGTCTCGGGCGAGAGATGTATGATGCGTGCGTGGAAACTTCCGCCGTCATAGCTCATCATGCTCTCGGGTACACGCGTCCATTCGCTGTCGGTCGCGAGGCGATATTCGACGCCGTTGTCACGCCCGGCCTCAGCCTGACCGTAGACCCACGCGACGTTTGTCCACGGATCGACACGCAGCGTCGTGACAACGCTCTCGGTCTGCACTATATAAATCGTCCACGTTTCCTTATGTCCGTGAATATCGGCTACGATTTCTACCGGACGTGAGAAATCGACACGTTTGCCTTCGAGGTCCTTGTCGACTGTGGCATTTTCAGGCCACAGCTTTATCGTCTTGACAAGCACCGACTCAAGATCAGTGGTTTCCGAGACATAAGCCACAACACGCCGTGCCGGCACATCAATCTCGGTCGAACCGACCTGGCCGCCAATCGTGAAGTAGCGCTCTATGTTCTGTCGGGCCGATATGGTCCACATATAATCCTGATACAGTCTTAATATAACATGTTGTGGCGATGACAGGTCAATACCGCCGGTAATGCTTTCACCGACAATTTCAGAACCGGGCGTCAGCTCCAGATCCGTTATCTTCACATCATATATGTTGGCTGTTTCATCGAAAAACAGGGTCACAGACCGCGACAACGAATCAATCTGGGCGTTCTGTGACTGGTCTTCCGCAACGATATTGACGATATTGGCCTGAATATGCGGATACGGTATATTGTCTTTGATGCACCCAGCGACAGCCACGGCCACGACCGCGCAAAGCACCGGTAATATATGTCTGCTGATAAACTTCATGTTCAAATTAGATTACGACCATCAGGCCGAAATTGATATTGAAAATATTGAATCTGAAATTAGCGCCGCTGGTCGTACGCGAGCCTTCGTCGACACCGTCGGTAGTCTGATGCTCGCGCTTGACATTGAGACCAAACACACCGAACGATATGTTGAACGACACATAATCCTGAATGAAAACACAAAGCCCCGGGCTGAAATTGAGATTAGCCCGCGTGATGACAGTGCGTGTGTCCTTAGGCTTCCCGTCATAGATGCGCTTGAACCGAGATGTGCCGCTGCCGAAGCCGAGATCGACATCATTGAAGACTGCAAAACGTTTGTCCATGCCGAGACCGACATAGTTGCGGTAACAGGCCGATATCGAATAATTCTCCGTATAATAGCTGACATCCTTGATGGCGAAGTTGATATCGTCGTCAAAGTCCATCGCCAGATTGGCGAGATCGGCTTTGCCCCGCGAATAGTCAAATTTGATGCCTATCGACTGGTTGTTCTTGAAAAAATATGAGATCGAGGGCTTTATTGAATATATCTTCCCTTTGAAATCGACATTCTCGAGAATTGACAGCACCTGTATGTCATCTGTGTTCAGCTCGCCGTAAGAAGCCGTCAGTCCGAACGACCACTTCCCTTTTGGTATAAAAAGATAGTTGAACAGTCCACGGTCATAGCGTCCGAAATTGCGTTCGGGTATTATCATGCTCACCGTGTCGCCGTCAACGATGACGAGCTTGTCTTTGTCAAGGACATCGGCGGGTATTGTGTCGTTTGCAATCTGATTCTTGCGCACAATCTTCTGAGCTCCCGCTCCGAGCGGCATCAGTGTCATCAGCGCCGCGATGATTATGATTAGTCTGTTGGTCTTCATAAGAGCTTAAATATAAAAGACGACGCCGAAGGTTATTGAAAAAAGATTTATCTTGAAATTGGCCGACTTAGTGTTCATGCTGGCTACATAAATGCGGTCGGTCGTGGCTTTCGTGTGGGTATAATTGAAACCGAGCACGCCGACATTGACCTCGATGGCCGAATAGTTATTGAGGAAGACAGCCATACCGGGCGACAAACCGACATTAAGATTAAAATTGCGCTGGAACGTACCGGTGAAATCTGTTCCACTTCCGCTGCACAGCTTCGACTCGCCGCCCCCAAGCTGAAGCTGCATCTCGTTGAAAAGGCCGAAACGGGTACTGCTGCCGAGACTAATGTAATACCTCATTGCCATCGTACCCGAAAAATTATGACTTATACTATAGAGATTATCAACCGTATAGTCTGTCTCTGAATCAAGCACAAATGCAACATTGTCGAGCCTCGTGCGCTGGCGCTCGTATGCAAAACGTCCGCCCGCGGCGAGATTGTCTTTAAACGCAAACATCAGCATCGGGCTGACCTTGAACGAATATGTATCACCCGAAAGATTCTCTATGATAAGAAACTGATAATTATTCTGGTCTGACTGAGAGTAACTGACATTTACGCCGGTGATCCACTGACCCTTGGGTACAAAAGTAATCTGTTTGAGGTCACGGCTGAATTCTTTCTGCGCTACAGCCTCGGCCGGATGCAGCAGACAGCACGTCAGCAACACAACAGCAAGTTTATAGATAGACTTCATGAGGTCTTGGCTTTTTCATTTTTTTAAAAACTTTGTAAAATTACTCCTTTATATTTAAAATCTCCATCTTCTATTTGTTAAAAAGGCTAAACAGCCGCGACAGCTACCTGTGCGTCAGCCCGTTTATAATCATCTTTGATGCCGGTTCCTCGCAGTGCACTTTTTAACGGTATAGCGACCTTTTTAATTATATGCCTAATAATTAGACATTTACCCCCCCCCCGCAAATTTTGACTATTTTTTGTATTTTAGCAAATTATGACGTATCTTTGCAGATGCTACTTTGTTAATTTAGCTTCAAAATCATCATGTTTGCAAACCAATCAATTGTATTCTAATATAATAATGAAAAAGCGACTGATTAATTTACTTGCCAATTCAAGACTGGTCAGTACATTTATGGCATCGCCGAGTCCTAAATGGGCGGTTTTGATTGCCGATTTGTTTGCTGTTTTTATCAGTGCATGCCTCCAACATATTTTCGGCAGTTCCAATATTCCCTTGGCTTACGCCGCAAACCCGATGTTCTCAGGTGTCGCACAAGTCATTATCGTCGTAGCTGTATATGCCATTTTCAGCTCTATACTCAAAACCAACCAATATGTATTGCGACTGTCGGTCATCGAAGACATCTATCGCATAGTCATGCTGATAATTGTCGCATCGATTACTCTTGTCGCAGGTTCACTTGTCTCTTCTATATGGCTGGGCTTCAGATATTTCAGCATCTGGGGTATATTCACTGTCGGCATGTTCAGTTTTGCCATAATGATGGTGGTACGCCTTATAATCAAGTATATCTACACAGCCATCACGAGCATCGACAAGGAAAAGAAACGCGTAATCGTATTGGGTTCGGCCATAA
>USIN01000126.1 GCA_900554715.1 uncultured Bacteroidales bacterium | reverse complement strand
TGATTCAATGCTTAGATAATGATAGCCGGTAGAACTAATCTCAGTCTGATAAGTTTGCCCGACCAAAAGAGTTGCTGTAGCTGCGTTTAATTTGACTGAGGTTGCAGTAATAAAAATAATTACAATAAGTAGGAATCTAATGATTTTCATAAGATCTGTTGTAACCAGAAGGCTCTAATCAGGTTAATATGTTCGTTTAACGAAAAAAGCGTGAGAGCCAGCCTCGTTGCTCGTCCCGCTATCTGAGGCCCTGGAATTGCCCATCTTCGTAGAACGAGCAAACTTGCAGTACCTCACGCAGAATATGTGTAAACATACCAATGACAAGGGTTCACACTCCAATCATTAGTAAAATATACATATCTACAGGCATCTACAGTTTGCCACATTCTTGACGAAGATTGAAATTTTCCAGGTTTCAGATAGTCAAGAAAGAGCGTCGTGTACACGCTTTCTATTATGTCTTTGCCGAGTTTATTACTCGGCGATAATGACGACTCTATCGCTTATTTTTAACCGATAAATCCTCAATGGCAAATTTATGAAAAAATTTTATAATTCAATTGAAAAATCAGGTAGAAATGTCGTGGCAAAACAATTTGCAAGACTGGCGTGTGCAACTCCGCCAGAGTTGTAAACTTGTGCTGATGCTTGACCCCGAGCGTTCATCGCTCGGGGAAACAAAATTGCAGACCTCCGGCCTTACTGTATGGCGATGCTGCTGTGATACAATTTAATTGGTAATAAACAATTGAGCCGCTGTAGCGGCGGCAGTTCGTTAGGCATGTACGAGGCGCTGTAGCGCCGAAGTGCATGTAAAAGAAGAATATGAAGGATGAGGAACCGCGTTAGCGGTGGCACTATAGCTCTATATGTGGGCGATGTTACAATCGGCGGCTTGCAGGCGCCGTGATGTATAACGGTGCTTGTTACCCTGAGCGCCTGCGGCGGTCAGGGCTACGATAAATCGGCAATCTACGATTGCTCGAGAGGGCTGCGTATGCTTGTTACATATTCAGAATATATGGGGCCGGCTAAATAAAAACGGAGCTAAGCCTTTGGGGCGAAGCTCCGTTTTGGGGTTATTGGAAGTGATGTACTTAAATCTTGTAGGCAAGGGATGAGAGGCAGAAGTAGGTGGGGACGGTGATGCCGTAGCTGTTTTTCTGGCTTGAGTCGAAGTAGAAGTAGATGCTGTCGACTTCGCCGAGGGTTTCGAGCGATACGGGGGCCCAGATGTCGAGGAAGCGCTGTCCGAGGGCGAGGTTGACGGTGATCTTGCCTGTCACGATGCCTCCGCGGGCGCCGACGATGTTGAGTCGGGCCCAGTCTTTATCGGTGAAAGCGCTCTGGAAAGCCGTGCCGTTTTTGGCGGCATAGTAGAAATAGGTCGAGTTGGCGACATAGATGAAGAACGGCGCGAATGTTGTGCCGTCGGCCTTTCTGATTATACAGTCGGTGTTGTCGAGGGGATTCTCTGAGACAACAGAGTTTGTGTTGCAGACAAAGAATATGGCATTGTCGGGATTCTCGATGTTGCATGCCCACTGGTTGTCAATCCAGTTGTCGGCGTGGTCTTTGGTGTCATTGACGCGCGAGGGGCAGAAGCCTTTCCATGATTTATACTCGACGCCGTCCCAGACGTTCGACTCGGCGGCATGGCTGAATGTGAAGCCGTCGGCATTGATGGTAGTAGCCGAGATGTCATAGCATTTGGCCCAATAATTCTGGCTGTTGAAATCGGTTATTTCGCTGATGTTGACCATGTCAAGGGCTACGGGATCGTCGCTGTCGCTGCATGCGGTGAATCCGGCAGCCATGGCGGTGGTAAATGCGATAGCAAGGAATTTGGTAATTTTCATAGAGTTGTATTTATACGTAAATATTTTTGAGGCTACAAAGTTAGTCAAAATCATCAAAAGTAACTAATTTTGTATCTAAATGATTAACGAACCGTTGAAAATAGCCATTGCCACAGGCACGCGGGCCGACTGGGGTCTGCTGACGCCGCTGGCCCATGCTCTCGCCGCCCGCGACGACGTCGAGCTGATGATTATCGCCACTAATATGCACCTCGACGCCCGTTACGGTATGACCGTCAATGAGATAATCGTCGAGGGACTGCCGCTTGCCGCCACTGTCGACATGAAGACCGAGGGCGACGGCGATCTGTCGCGCGTCACGGCGATGGCGAAGTGTCTCGATGGCTTCGGCCGCGTCTTCGACCGGCTCAAGCCCGATATGGTCGTCATCTTGGGTGACCGTTACGAGATGCTCTCTGTGGCGACGGCCGCCGCGATGATGAAAATCGTGATAGTGCATATCGCCGGCGGAGTCGTTTCGGAGGGCGCAATCGACGACGCGATACGTCATGCCATCACGAAGCTCTCGTCGCTGCACCTGACCGAGACAGAGCGCTACCGGCGCCGTGTGATACAGATGGGCGAAGCCCCGGAGTCGGTAGTCGCGACAGGCGCGCTCGGCGTATGGAACATCGGCAATCAGTCTCTGATGTCGCGCGAAGAGCTGTCGGCCGACATTGGCTTTGACTTCGGCGGCCGTTCGGCGGTGGTCACCTTTCATCCGGCGACGCTCGACCCGGCTGACCCGGGCGAACGCTGCGGGGCGATGCTCGAGGCGCTTGAACGCTTCGGTGACATGCGCCTTCTGATAACTTATCCCAACAACGACGCCCGCTCGGCAGCCATCATCGAGCGCATCGAGGACTTCGGCCGCAGGCATCCGGAGCGAGTCAAGGTGGTGAAGTCGCTCGGCATGAGACGTTTTCTGTCGGCGCTGAAGTGTGTCGACGTCGTCATCGGCAATTCGTCGGGGGGCATTGTCGAGGTGCCGTCGTGCGGCATACCTACGGTCGACATAGGCATACGGCAGCGCGGGCGCGACGCAGCCGGCTCGGTGATACACTGCGGTGACACGGCCGACGAGATAGCCGCGGCTATCGAAAAGGCTCTCTCGCCCGAGATGCAGGCTCTCGCAGCACGCTGTGACAATCCATACTATCAGCCCGACACGCCTTCAAAGATGATCGACGCAATAATGGGTTTCGCCCGTGAGAAACATGATGTCAAACGATTCAATGACCTCGATTTCAAGTTATGAACAAAGATAAAGCACTATATATAATCCCTGCCCGCGGAGGCAGCAAAGGCATACCGGGTAAAAATATCAAACCGCTCGGCGGCAAGCCGCTGATTGCGTATGCCATCGAGGCTGCGCGAGGCGCCGGCGCTCCCGACAGCAGGATAATCGTTTCAACCGACGAAGGACGCATCGCCGCCGTGGCCCGCGACTGCGGCCTCGCGACCGACTATATGCGTCCCGCGGCTCTCGGCGGCGACACCGTCGGCAGCCGGGAGGTGATACTCGACGTGATGGACTGGGCCGACAGGCGGGGCATTGACTATGAGGCCGTCGTGCTGCTTCAGCCGACGTCGCCTTTCAGGACCGCCGATGATATCAGCGGAGCGGTCGCCCTCTACGATGGCAGCCTCGACATGGTCGTCAGCGTAACCGAGGCCGCGTCGAACCCCTATTACAACTGCTTCGAGACCGATGGCGACGGCTATCTCCATGTCTCGAAAGGCGACGGACTGATAACGCGCCGTCAGGACGCGCCGAAGGCGTGGGAATATAACGGCGCGGTCTACGTCATCAATCCGCACTCGATAAGAGAGATGCCGCTGGGGGCATTCAAGCGGCGCGTTCCCTTTGTGATGCCCCGCAGCCGCAGCATAGATCTCGACACGCCGACAGACTGGCTTGTGGCCGAAGCGCTGTTAGAAGCAAACATTAACAATGACTGAATGTTTTAAAGATATGGACCGACATCTGATAAGTCAAAAAGCCACATTGCTCGACGCCCTGCGGAAGCTCAACGAACTGCCGGGACGCGAGATGACCCTTTTTGCCGTCGACGACGACCGCCGCGTCACCGGCACTCTGACCGACGGCGACATACGCCGCGCGCTGACAGCCGGGATGTCACTCGACGACGAGGTCGCGCGGGCCTGCCACACGGCGTTCAAGGCGCTCAGAGGCGACGCGCCGCACGACGAGGTCGAGCTGATGCGCCGCTGTCGGGAAACCGGCATAACGCTGCTGCCGGAGTTGGACAGCGACGGACATGTCGTCGGCATAATCAATCTCAATGATACGTATACGCGCCTGCCGCTGAGTGCCGTACTGATGGCCGGGGGCAAGGGCGAGCGCCTGCGTCCGATGACGCTGACAGTGCCCAAACCTCTGCTCGAAATCGACGGCAAGGCCATCATAGACTACAACATAGAGGCTCTGGCTCGCTGCGGCATCAGCGACATCACCGTGACGACGCGCTATCTCGCCGACAAAATCGCCGAACACTTCGCGCGGCCTGTCGCCGGTGTGTCGGTCAGGTGCGTCGAGGAGAGCATGCCTCTCGGCACCGTCGGCGCCCTGTCGCTCATCGACCGTGACCCTGACGGCGACACCCTGGTGATGAACTCAGATCTGCTGACGACACTCTCGTTCGAGGATCTCTATCTCAAACACAAGGCCGAGAATGCCGACGTCACCATAGCCGTCGTGCCATATCAGATTTCGGTGCCCTATGCCATCCTGACGACCGAGGGCAGCGAGGTCACCGGCCTCTGCGAGAAGCCGTCCTATTCATATTATGCCAACGCGGGCATCTATATTTTCTCAAACCGCCTGCTTGACACACTCGAAAAAAACATACGCATCGATGCGACCGATTTCATCGAGAACGCTATAGCATCGGGGCGCCGCGTCACCTATTTCCCGATCAACGGCACATGGATAGACGTCGGTTCGCCCGTCGATTTCAAACATGCCGGCGAGCTCATGCGTCACCACCGGGCCATGAGCAGTCCGATTAAAAACAAATAAAGCATATGGCAGAATCAAATTTCATAGACTATGTGAAGATACTTTGCCGCTCGGGCAAAGGCGGCGCGGGCTCGCGTCATTTCTATCGTGCGAAATACGTTCCCAAGGGAGGACCCGACGGCGGCGACGGCGGCCGAGGCGGTCATATCATCCTCAGGGGCAATAAGAACATGTGGACGCTGCTGCCGCTGAAATACCGCCGCCATATCTTTGCCGGCAACGGTCAGAGCGGTTCGGGCGGACGCAGTTTCGGCAAGGACGGCGAGGACGTCATCGTCGAAGTGCCTTGCGGCACTGTCGTCTTCGATGCCGAGACGGGCGAATATCTCTGCGAGGTGAAATATGACGGCGAGGAGGTTAAGCTGCTAAAAGGCGGTCGCGGCGGTCTCGGCAACTGGCATTTCAAGAGTGCGACAAACCGCACACCGCGTTATGCGCAGCCCGGCGAGCCTGCTATCGAGCGCAGCATAATACTTGAGCTGAAGATGCTCGCCGATGTCGGTCTTGTGGGCTTCCCCAACGCCGGCAAATCGACACTTCTCAACAGGCTTCTCGGCGAGGAACGCGCCATAGTCAGCGACATTCCCGGCACCACGCGCGACGTGATAGAGGACACCCGCGAGATCAACGGCATCCTGTTCCGCTTCTTCGACACCGCCGGCCTCCGCGACACGGACGACACAGTGGAGCGGATGGGCATAGACCGTGCCATCGGGGCGATAGACCGCGCGGCCATCGTCCTCTGGACAATCGATGCCACCGACGCTTCCGTCCTCGACACGGAATTAGAGAAATTCCACGCGCGCAAGAAAGCCAATCCGGACCGCA
>USIN01000125.1 GCA_900554715.1 uncultured Bacteroidales bacterium | reverse complement strand
CGGCCGGCGAGGCCGAAGTGTCGCAGTTGCTTGCGGCCGCCTCGCGCCACCGGCTTCCCGTGACTTTCAGAGCCGCGGGAACAAGTCTTTCCGGTCAGTCGATAACAGACTCGATACTGATTGTCGCCGGTAAGAACTGGGAGAAATATTCGATATCGCCCGACGGCAAGACAGCGCGTTTCCAGCCCGGCCTGACCGGTCTCCGCGCCAACATGCTGCTTGCTCCCTACGGCAAGATTTTCGGTCCTGACCCTGCATCGAAGAATTCGGCCATGATAGGCGGTATCGTCATGAACAATGCCTCGGGCATGAGTTGCGGCGTCCACGCCAACAGCGACCGTGTGCTCAAGTCTGTCAGAATAGTCTTCGCCGACGGCACCGTACTCGACACAGCCGACGAGAAATCATGCCACGACTTCGAGCAGACCCATCGCGCGCTCATCGACGAGATTGTCGCCATCCGCGACGCCGTCAGAGCCGACAATGAACTGTCAGACCTGATAAAATACAAATACTCGATCAAGAACGTCACGGGTCTGAATATCCGTCCGTTCGTTGCGTTCGAATCTCCATTCGAAATCATCGCGCATCTGATGGTCGGCAGCGAAGGCACCCTCGCTTTCCTCAGCGAAGTCACTGTCGCCACCTCTCATCTCTACCCTTACGGCGCATCGGCCATGGTATATTTCGACGACATGGCCGAATCCTGCCGCGCGGTCGTCGCCATGCGCAAATCAGCTCCCGTCTACAGCTGCGAGATGCTCGACCGCAAGTCGCTCGAATCTGTCAACGACACCACCGGCAAAGGCCTTACAGCCCTGCTCATCGAAGTCAAAGGAGACAGCGAAGCCGAGCTTAAATCGAATATCGATACGACACTCGGAGTCATCAACGGATTCAAGCTCTTCAAACCCGCCGAATTCTCATCAGATCCGGCCGTCACTTCCAAATGGTGGCAGATACGTTCGGGCGTATTCCCCACAGTCGGCGGCACACGCCCCCTCGGCACGACGGCTCTGATCGAAGACATAGCCTTCCACATCGAAGACCTGCCCGAAGCCACCGTGGCCCTAGCAAAACTGCTCGAAGACGCCGGCTATGACGATGCCTGTATATACGGCCACGCCCTCGAAGGCAACTATCATTTCGTCATAGCCCAGTCATTCAAGACTCAGGCCGACATCGACCGCTACCGCAAACTGATGGTTGACATCGAACGCCTCGTTGTCGACCGCTTCCACGGCTCATTGAAGGCCGAGCACGGCACCGGCCGCAACATGGCTCCCTTTGTCCGCGCCGAATGGGGCGACAAAGCCTGGGAGATAATGCGCCGCGTCAAACGCGCGTTCGACCCTGAGAACATACTCAACCGCGGTGTCATCTTCAACGACGACCAGGAGTGTTATATCAAAAATCTGAAACCTCTGCCCCTGACCGACCCCGATGTCGACCGCTGTATCGAGTGCGGCTTCTGCGAAATCAACTGCGTAAGCTGCGGCCTCACGCTCTCGGCACGACAGCGCATCATCGTCAGCCGCGAGATATCACGCCTGACAGAGTCCGGCGAAGACCCGGAGCGCCTCAAACGCCTCAAGGACGCATTCGTCTACTACGGCTGCGAGACATGCGCCGGTGACGGACTCTGCAGCACCTCATGCCCGATGAAAATCAACACCGCCGAGCTCATCCACCATCTGCGCGAGAAAGCGCTCCCCTCCGGGTCAGCAGGATACAACCTCGGCAAATGGTGTGCCGACAAACTCCCGACCGTCGAGAGCGGCCTGCGCCTCGCCCTCGGCGCCGCAGACCTTGCCCGCTCTGTCATTGGCGGCAATGCAGTCAACTCCATAGGCCGCGGTCTCCACAAAATCGGTGTGCCGCTGTGGACAGCGTCGCTACCCAAACCTTACAGCTTCAAGAAAAAAGAACAGCCGTCAGAACCGCTGAAAGTCGTTTACTTCCCTTCGTGCATCAACCGCACTATGGGCGTAACACCGGCCAAGGGCGACGACGACCGTCGTCCGCTGGTCGATGTCATGGTGTCGCTCTGCAACAAAGCCGGCTTTGAAGTCATATTCCCCGAGAACATGAAGGAACTCTGCTGCGGCATGATCTGGGAAAGCAAAGGAATGCCAGACATCGCCGACAGCAAGACCGCCGAACTCGAACGCGCCCTCCTCAAAGCCTCGCAGAACGGCAAATATCCGGTATTCTGCGACCAGAGCCCCTGCCTACACCGCATGAAGAATCACATAAAGAGCATCCGCCTCTATGAGGGCGCCGAATTTATCCACGATTTCCTTGCCCCGCACCTCGACTTCACGCGTGAGGACATTTCGGTTGCCGTCCATGTCACCTGCTCGTCGCGTCTGATGGGACTGACCGACAAGATTGTCACCCTCGCCTCGATGTGCGCCACCGGCGTGACCGTCCCGGCCGAAGTCGGCTGCTGCGGCTTCGCCGGAGACAAAGGCTTCACCCGTCCCGAGCTCAACAAATGGGGACTGCGCAAACTGCGGCCGGCTCTTGAAGAAGCCCGTGTCACCGAAGGCTACTCAAACTCGAGAACCTGCGAAATCGGTCTTACGACAAACAGCGGCATAAATTACAAATCAATCGCATATCTCGTTGACCGTTGCACATCATCTAAAAAATAAACTACAAAACCAACTCTATCACATTTAATCGATTTTATGTCAGACAAACAACAGACAACGGCCAAACGTCCACAGCGCCTGCTCGCCCTCGATATTCTCAGGGGCATCACTATCGCTGGCATGATCCTTGTCAATAATCCGGGATCATGGGGACATATCTACGCCCCGCTGGCTCACGCCGAATGGCACGGACTGACGCCGACCGACCTTGTATTCCCGTTCTTTATGTATATAATGGGAATCTCGACTTATTTCTCTCTCCGAAAATATGATTTCAAGTTTTCAGGCGCGACATTGTGGAAGATATGCCGCCGCACGGTAGTTATCTTTGCCATCGGCCTTGCCATAGCATGGTTCGGTATGTTCCTTCGCGGCATCACCTCGGGCAAAGCACTGGCTGAAGCGGTCTTCACCTTCGACCATATCCGCATCCTCGGCGTCATGCCGCGACTGGCAATCTGCTACGGCTTCGGCTCTCTGATAGCGCTGGCGCTGAGTAAAAAAGCTCTGCCATGGTTTATCGCCGGCATGCTTGTCGTCTATGCCGTGATACTCTTCGTCGGCAACGGCTTCGAGTTTGCGTCAAACAACGTCATCGCAATCGTCGACAACGCAGTGCTCGGCCCCGACCACATGTATACCGACCATGTCGCAGGCGAATCACTCAAATTCGACCCCGAGGGACTGCTGAGCACCCTCCCGTCGATAGCCCACATGCTCATCGGTTTTGTCTGCGGCGGTCTGATTGTCGGCACCAAAGACAACAATCTGCGCATCAACAAACTTTTTATAATCGGCACAATTCTGACATTCAGTGGCTTTCTCCTCGACTTCGGTATTCCCATCAATAAAAAAATCTGGTCGCCGACATTCGTGCTCACGACCTGCGGTCTCGCTGCCAGCTTCCTCGGCCTGCTGATATGGATTATCGACATCAAGGGCTATCGCCGCTGGTGCCGCTTCTTCGAAGCTTTCGGCATCAACCCGCTGTTCATGTACTGCCTCGGCGCCGTTCTCAGCATCATCATAGGCGCGATTAAAGTGCCTTACGCTGCTGTCGAATCAGGCATCACCACCCTCAAGGGCTGGATTTATCAGGCTGTGCTTATGCCTGCCTGCGCCGACAACGCCACTCTCGCCTCACTCTGTTTTGCAATTTTGTTTGTCTTACTAAACTGGTGTATAGGAGACATTTTATATAAAAAGAAAATATATATAAAGATATGATACTCATAGCTGACTGTGGCAGCACTAAAATAGACTGGTGTCTGCTCGATAAAGGAAAAGTAGAAAAACAAGTGTTTACATGCGGCATGAACGCCGTGATGCTTACAGAAGAAGAGATGGCCCTGCGCATCGCCACCGAGCTGATGCCCGAACTCGGCAATTACACCATCGACGCTGTCTACTTCTACGGAGCGGGTTGTATATCTGACGAAGTCTGCGGCAATGTCGCCGGCGCTATCGCCAAAAACATCCACGGAGCAAAGACAATCGAGGTTCACACCGACCTCCTTGCCGCCGCCCGCGCCCTCTGCGGCCGCCGTCCCGGCATCGCCTGCATCATGGGCACAGGCTCTAACTCATGCTATTACGACGGTGAAAAAATCTGTGACAACGTCTCGCCTCTGGGATATATCCTCGGCGACGAAGGCAGCGGCGCAGTGCTCGGCAAACTGCTTCTCGGCGACGTGCTCAAGAACCAGCTTCCCAAGCACCTGTGCGACAAATTCCTCACCCAGTATGACCTCGACCGTCTCACAATCATCAAACGTGTCTACAAAGAGCCTCAGGGCAACCGTTTCCTTGCTTCGGTTACACCCTTCCTCAAGGAAAACCTCGCCGAACCCGCGATATACAATCTGGTGCTCAACTCGTTCAAATCGTTCTTTGTACGCAACATCGCCCAGTATCAGGGCTACAAAGACCTCGACGTCAACTTCATCGGTTCGATTGCCTTCTATTACAAAGACGTGCTCGCCGACGCCGCCGCTGCCTGCGGCTGCCATATCGGCACAATCATCAAGAGCCCGATGGAAGGTCTGATAAAATTCCACACAGAGGCCTGAGATAATTAACCTCCCCAAACAAAACCAATCATCACACAAAAGACTATGGCATTTGTAAAAATCAGCGAACAGCCTTCGCTCTATAACGACCTCGAAAAAAAATCTGTCGGCGAGATTCTCCACGACATCAACACCGAGGATAAAAAGGTCGCACTGGCAGTCGAGAAAGCAATCCCCCAGATTGAGAAACTCGTCACCGAAATTGTCAGCCGCATGAAACGCGGCGGCCGCATCTTCTACATGGGCGCCGGAACATCAGGACGCCTCGGTGTGCTCGACGCCTCCGAGATCCCCCCGACATTCGGCATGGACCCGGGATGGGTCATCGGCCTCATCGCCGGCGGCGACACCGCCCTGCGCAATCCGGTCGAGGCAGCCGAGGACAACACCAACCAGGGCTGGAAAGACCTTCAGGAATTCAACATCAACGATAAAGACACCGTCATCGGCATCGCCGCATCGGGTACAACACCCTATGTCATCGGCGCGCTCGAAGAATGCCGCCGCCACGGCATCCTGACAGCCGCCATCACCTCTAACCCCGACGCCCCCATCAGCGCCGCCGCCGACATCGCTATCGAGATGATCGTCGGTCCCGAATATGTCACCGGCAGCTCGCGCATGAAATCGGGTACAGGCCAGAAGATGATCTGCAACATGATCACCACATCGGTCATGATTCAGATGGGACGCGTCAAAGGCAACAAGATGGTGAACATGCAGCTCACAAACGCCAAACTCGTCGACCGCGGCACCCGCATGATTGTCGAAGAGCTCGGCCAGTCATATGACGACGCCAAACGTCTGCTGCTCATGCACGGCTCAGTCAAAAAAGCCATCGACGCATACCGCGGCATCAAAGAAGAAGCTTAATCAGGCTAATCCGACATGAAACATATATCAATAATGGCGGCGGCACTTCTTGCCGCCGCTTTCACACAGGGATGCGCCGCTCAGGCGCCCAAAAACGGCAAAGCCGCCGAAAAGCCGAAATACACCGAGCTCTATT
>USIN01000124.1 GCA_900554715.1 uncultured Bacteroidales bacterium | reverse complement strand
CTGGATACTATTCCTTACGAAGTGCTGACCAGTGTTTCCACGCGAGTGAAGAGGGTGTATTATCAAGATTGAAAATGAGTGATTGGTGAATAAATAACTAATCACTCATCACCAATCATTAAAAATTTCTATATTTGCATCGGTTTTATAGCGATTGCATACTCGCTGTTAAGACTTTATTTCATCACATTTTAGGTTTATCAGGAATTTTAAGAAAGTGTCTTTTTCAAGATGGTTGCTACCCTAATCCTTTTATTTTGCGTGGGCTATATCTGTATAGCCCTCGAACATCCCCTGCGCATCGACAAAACCGCCATTGCACTCCTGCTCGGCATGCTGATGTGGATTATCTATGCTCTCGGAGCCGAGTATATAATACCCGTCGTCGAGCCCGACGCTCTCGCCGACTATGTCGACAGCAATCCGTTGCTCGTGACCAAGTCGTTTGGAGAGAGATGTCTCGACTATGTGCTCAACGTCAAGATTGTCGAGGCCATGGGCGACATCACCCAGACGTTGTTCTTCCTCATAGGCGCCATGACCATCGTCGAGCTTATCGACGTCCACGGCGGCTTCTCGGTAATCACCGACCACATAACGACACGTAGCCGACGCAAACTGCTGTGGGTCATCTGTCTGACGACATTCTTCTTCTCGGCGGTGCTTGACAACATGACTACAACCATCGTCATGATACTGCTGCTGCGCAAGCTCATCGAACGCAAGACCGAGCGATGGCTTTACACCGGCATGATTGTCATATCCGCCAACGCCGGCGGCGCATGGTCGCCGATCGGCGACGTTACGACGATATTGCTGTGGGTCAAAGGCAATGTCACAGCCGGTGCGCTCGTCAGTTATGTACTGCTGCCCAGTGTCGTGTCGCTGCTTGTGCCGCTCGCCATCGTCTCAAGCCGGCTTAAAGGGCGTCTGCCGGCCGTAGTGACCGAAAAGAGCGTCGACTCCGTTATTTCAGCACGCGAACGCAACACCATCTTCTGCCTCGGCGTCGGCGGCCTGCTGCTCGTACCGGTCTTCAAATCGATTACACACATGCCGCCGTTCGTCGGCATATTGCTCATACTGGCTTTGCTGTGGATTTTCTCTGAATGCTTCTACAACGGAAAACACCTGTCTGCCTCACGCGAACAGCGCCTCCCCAAAGTCATCTCGCGCATCGATATGCCGTCGATCCTCTTCTTCCTCGGAATCCTCATGGCCGTCAGTGTTCTGCAGGCATCCGGCATCCTGTCGGCCGCAGCCGCATTCCTTGACGAGCACATCCATAACGTCTACATCATCAACGTTCTGCTCGGCGCCATGTCGTCGATACTCGACAATGTGCCTCTCGTCGCCGGCGTCATGGGCATGTATGGCATCGCCGACCCCTCATCGATTGGCTATGCCGCAAACTTCGTCGTCGACGGCGTCTTCTGGGAATTCCTCAGCTACTGCGCCGGCGTCGGAGGCAACCTGCTCATCATCGGCTCAGCTGCCGGAGTCATCGCCATGGGTCTCGAGAAAATGAGCTTCGGATGGTATCTGAAACGCTTCACCCTGCTGGCGCTCGCCGGTTACCTTGCCGGCGCTGCCGTCTACCTCATAGAGACGGCGCTCTTCAAGTAATACGATAATTTGGAATTTTGAATGTTGAATTTTGAACTGACCTCAACATTCAAAATTCCAAATTCAATATTAATCGGGGACCGATTTAAGCTTTTATAATATTTTAGAAGCGGTCATTTTGCGAAAAAGATGTAATTTTACATCTTGTTATGCGCCAACGATTATTGCATAAAATCATTGTGACCACAATGGTCTTGTCTGCCTCTGTCTCGGGATGCGGAGGCTCAGAGTCCGCACCTCAAAATGCCCCGAAGACTCTCGAGACACTTGACGACATCTTCGCCGAAACCAAATCGAATCCCTATGACATCTGTCTTGACAGCGCCCCCGACGAAGGGTGCCGACGCATGAAAGTCAAAGACATCGGACCGCACGGCCGCGTATTCAACGACAGCAACTACCTGCATCTCAACGAAGCGCGCGAGATCGGCATCGACATCATCAACAGCGACGATGACATCTGGCAGATGCGGCATCCGCTTGTCGGCATCCGGTCGTGCCGCGAATATTATATCGCCGAACTCAGCCATTCCTACCCATACCTCGTCAGGGAAGCCGCCGATCTGCTCCATGACATCGGAGCGCGTTTCAACGACTCGCTTGCAGCCCGCGGCGGCGGCAACTACCGCATCAAAGTAACAAGTGTCCTCCGCACCCCTCTGACAGTCAAACGGCTGAGGCGAGTCAACCGCAACGCTGTCGATTCGTCAGCCCACCAGTTCGGCACGACATTCGACATAAGCTATTCTAAATTCATCTGCGACTCGCTCGGCGTCAACCGCACATTTGAAGATCTAAAGAACCTTCTTGGTGAAATTCTCGACGACCTGCGTCGCGAAGGCCGCTGCTACGTCAAACGCGAGCACCGCCAGAGCTGCTTCCACATCACCGCCCGCGCCCGACGCGAACCTCTATCCGACAAAAACAATCTCACCAGCGAATGAACAAACCATCACTACAGGCCCCCCGGCCATATCCGCTATGGCGGCGTCTGACAAAAATATTTCTATGGACTGTCTTAGCCATCGTCCTCACCGTCACGGCCACTCTCATCACAGTCATCGCGACTCTCTCGCCGGAGCGGCTGACACCACTCGTGACAGCCGTAGTCAACCGCGCCCTTGACGCACGCGTCGACATCGGCCGCGTCGAGCTGGGGCTTAAAACATCGTTTCCCTTTCTGCGTCTTGATGTCGACAGTCTCACGATACTGTCCACCAAGATGACATCCTTGCGCTCGGCCGGACGCAGCGACCTTCCGGCCGAAGCCGATACTATCGTCAGCATCAGCCACTTCTCCGGCGGCATCAGCCTCACCGCCCTCGCCAAAGGCGATATCAGACTTAGCGACGTCGCTATCAGCGCGCCACGCGTCAATATCGTCGTTGTCGACGACAATGTCAACAACTTCAATATTTTCCCTGTCGACGGCACCGACAGCGACGCAGACAGCAAAACATCAGACAGCCGGGAGTTCAGTCTGCCTCACATATCTATCGACCGCTTCAGTGTCGAGACCCCGGGCCGCTTCAGCTATATCGATATCGCCAACGACACCAAAGCCGTCGTAACGCTCAGGCGAGCCGGAATAGGCGGCGACAATGCCCCTGCCTATAGTTTCGAGCTGTCGGGCAACATGCTGACACCGCTGCTCGGTCAGTTCAACCTCGCCGACTTCCCGTTTTCGCTCGACGGTACCGTCGACTGGGACTCACAGCATCCTTACAGACTGAAACTCGACGGCTTCGACGTAGGTCTTGCCTTCATCAAAGGCCGTTTCTCAGCCGACCTTGATTTCGAGAATGACCTTATCGTCAATTCGTTTGAAACCGCCGTCGAGCCCATAGAGATAAACTCGCTGCTCGCAACCGTGCCCGACTCGATGCGCTCGGCATGGCATCTCGACAGAATCCACACCGACGGCAGCATCGCTGTCGGCCTCAGACTCGACAGCGCCTACAACACGGCGCTCGCCAGACTGCCATATGCGACGGCAGACATCACCATCGGTGACTGTAAGGCCGGCTACGGACGCGCCATGTTCAAGAACGCAGCCCTCGACCTTAGCGTCATTCTCCGCGGCGACAACCTTGGCATAGCAAGCGCCGAACTGCGGCGTCTGAATGTCGCCGGACCGGCCACAGACCTCACCCTTAGCGGTACAGTCGACGGCTTCGGCGACGACCCGCTCGTCGACGGATGTCTCAAAGGCTACAGCGACATCGCACGGCTGCCGTCGATTGTCTCCGACATGCTTCAGGGATACATTTCAGGCAAACTCGACTTCGACATAGATTTCGTCGGACGCCCGTCGATGCTGACAGCCAACCGCTTTCACAAACTTAAAATTACGGGCGACATCGACGGCCGCGACCTCTACTGGCTCGACAACGACACATCGACAATGGCAGCCATTTCACGCGTGTGCCTCAAATTCGGTTCAAACCAGCGCTTCAACAATGGCGTGAAGACCGTCGACAGCCTTCTCACAGCCGTCCTGCGCGTCGACGTCCTCTCCGGTGACATATCTGTCGCCCTCGGAGGCCTGACTCTCGGCGCCGGCGCGGCCAACCTCTCGTCGATGGGCGACACGACAGTAGTGATGCCTATTGGCGGCGGACTGAAAGTCAACAGCTTCAACCTGCTATCCATCTCAGACTCAATCGTCTTCAAAGCCCGCGATGTCAACGGTCGTGTAGCCATGCGCCGCTTCAACAGCCAGGCGCGTGTGCCGCAGTTTATCTTCAATCTCGGCGTCAGACGCATCGCTGCCGGCGACCCGTCGACACGTTTCATGATGAGCCGCGCCCAAGTCGATTTCGAGGCTCATAAACTGCCGCGCCGACGAATGTCCGAGGCGATGAAACACACCGTCGACTCTATAAAACAGCTGCATCCCGATCTGCCTGCCGATTCGGTCTATCGTCTCGCTTTTGCCAGACACCGCCGCAACAGCCGCCACGAACCGCGCATACATCCCGAACTGACTCAGGCCGAAACCGAAATTATCGACTGGGGCACATCAAAGCCGCTGCGACGGCTGCTTATCGGCTGGTCGCTCGACGGCAGCATCAAAGCACGCCGAGCCGGACTCTTCTCGGCATACTTCCCCATCCGCAACCGCATCCGTAACCTCGACATACGGTTCAACAACGACTCGATCATAATCGACAGCCTTTCCTACAAGGCCGGTCACTCAGACTTCCTCGTAAAAGGCATAATCAGCAACATGCGGCGCAGTCTCACATCGCGCGGATTCCGTTCGCCGCTGAAAGTCAACTTCGACATTCTGAGCGATACTGTCGATGTCAACGAATTGACATACACCTCGATGCTCGGTTCGTCGTATGCCGTCAGACGCAGCCGTGGCGAGAGCGCCTTCGGCACCGACTACGACGGTTCAGATGAAGCTCTCGACCGCCGCGTCGCTGCTGCAGCCAGTGCATCAGACGACTCGATACAGCCCATACTCGTACCCGTCAACATCGACGCACGCGTCGACGTCAGCAGCCGTAATGTGCTCTACTCTGACCTCGACCTCAAAGACATGACAGGCGAAATCCTCGCTTACGACGGTGCTCTGAACCTACACAACCTCAAGGCCACGAGCGACGCCGGCAGCGTGGGGCTCTCGGCTCTCTATGCAGCTCCGTCGGCCGACGACATCAAATTCGGTTTCGGGCTGACGGTCGAGAAATTCAACATCGAGCGCTTCGAGCGCCTGATACCGGCCATTGACTCGATCGTACCACTGCTCAAAGACGTCGCCGGCATCATCGACGCCGACGTTGCCGCAACGGTCGACCTGACTCCGCGTCTCGACTTCAAGCTGCCGACTCTTAACGCCGCCGTGCGCATCACCGGCGACTCGCTGACGATAATCGACCCCGAGACATTCAAAACAATGGCAAAATGGCTGATGTTCAAAGATAAACAACGCAACCTCATCAAGCACATGAGCGTCAGCTTCCTCGTCGAAGACAACATGCTGCGTGTCTATCCGTTTATCTTCGACATCGATCGCTACCGTCTCGGTGTCCGCGGCTACAACGACCTCGATTTCAACTTCGACTATCACGTCGCAGTGCTCAAATCGCCGCTGCCATTCAAAT
>USIN01000123.1 GCA_900554715.1 uncultured Bacteroidales bacterium | reverse complement strand
TGACTACCTGACGCTCACGGCCGACCGTGGCGTGATACAGCAGGGGCAGACCATCATCGACAAAGGCGCGATAGTGTCGCCGCAGGACTTCACCAATCTCATGACCTACGAGGCGATGCTCAAAGACAGTGTCACAAAAGATTCCAAGAGCGACTGGCTGATGCTGCTCGGCCAGTTTGTCTACGTCGTGATGCTGCTTGTCATCCTCTGCGTCTATGTCTATATCTACTGTCGGGCGATATATACGAATCTCAAAGCCTTCCTGTTTATCATCAGCGTCGTCACATTCTTCTTCCTGATGGCCGTGGCGCTCAACACATTCATACCGTCGGGCATCTATATCGTGCCTATGACTATCGTGCCGATACTGGTTCTTGTCTTCTTTGACGGCCGCACGGGGCTGTTTGTCTCGACCGTGACGACGATGATATGCGCCGGCATAACCTCGTTCCCTCTCGAATTTATCTTCCTCCAGATATCAGCCGCGGCAGCCGCCGTCTATTCTCTCAAGCAGCTGCGCCAGCGTTCCGAACTGCTGCGCACGGCCTGTTTTGTCGCCGCCGCCTATCTCTTGTCTTATGTGGCGCTCGAGCTGCTTATGAACGGCACCTTCGAAGGCTTTTCGATAAGAATGGTCATCTACCTGGGCGTCAATTCGCTGCTGACATCGATGGCCTATGTGCTGATGTTTGTGGTCGAGCGTCTCTTCGGTTTCGTCTCGGTTGTGACACTTGTCGAGCTGGCCGACGTAAACACACCGCTGCTGCGACGTCTCAGCGACGAGTGTCCGGGCACGTTCCAGCACTCTATGGCTGTGAGCAATCTCGCGTCGGAGGCGGCAAAACGCATCGGCGCCAACGAACAGCTCGTGCGCGCCGGCGCCCTATACCACGATGTCGGCAAACTCGTCAATCCGGCGTTCTTCACCGAGAACCAGCACGGCGTCAATCCGCATGACGCCCTGACGCCTGTCCAGAGCGCCCGCATCGTCATCAACCATGTCAACGACGGCCTGCGTCTGGCCGACAAGGCCGGCCTGCCCTCGGTGATAAAGGATTTCATCACCGAGCATCACGGCAAAGGCATGGCCAAATACTTCTATATCACCGAGTGCAAGGCTCATCCCGACGAGGCCGTCGACCCGGCTCCGTTTACCTATCCGGGCCCGATGCCGCAGTCGCGCGAGACGACCGTGCTGATGATGGCCGACGCCGTCGAGGCCGCCAGCCGTTCGCTCAAGGAACATACGCCCGAAGCCATCCGTGCGCTGGTCAACAAGATTATCGACGGCCAGATTGCCGACGGCCTATACAACGAATCGGCCATCGAATTCAAGGACGTGCCCGTCATCAAGGATGTCTTTGTAAAGCGTCTTATGACAATCTACCACTCGCGTGTGACCTATCCCGACGCCGCGGGATTCAGGCAGAAAGTCTCACAATAAACAGCCGCCGTGAACGTTTTATCTTTATGAAACATATCCGACGGGTAGTCATCATGCTGTTGGCCGCGCTTTCGCTGTGCGGTCTGTCGTCGTGTCTCGGTAAGAAAAACACCGCGGCGCGACGCCAGTATACGGCCTTCATCACGCGCTATAACATCTACTACAACGGTGACGTCCACTACAAGGAGACGCTCGACGAGATGGAGCGCGCCTACGAGGACGACTACTCGCGGCTGGTTTTCATGCACCCTGTCGAGGCCAAGAGCGACCCGCTCGCCCCGCAGCCCGCGGGCAGCTTCAACCGCTCGATAGAGAAGGCCCAGAAAGCCATACAGCTGCGTTCGATCAAGCAACGCCCGCAGCGCAAGGGCGGCAAGAACTCGCCCGAATACAAGGCCTGGCTCAAACGCGACGAATATAACCCGTTCCTCCACAACGCCTGGATGATGATGGGCCGCAGCCAGTACTACAACGGCGATTTTCTCGGCGCCGCGTCGACATTCTTCTATATAAGCCGCCATTTCTCATGGCTGCCAAAGACTGTCACCGAGGCAAAGCTGTGGCAGTCTCAGAGCTATGTCTCTCTCGGCTGGCTTTTCGAGGCCGAGATGATAATAACGCGCATCAAGGAGGCCGAGCTCACCGACAAGACCCTGCGCGGACTCTACAATTATGTCTATGCCGACTATGAGATCAAGTCAGGTGACTATGAGAAGGCCGTGCCATATCTCCGCGAGGCCATCAAGACGTCGTCAGGCTCACAGAAGACGCGTCTCAACTTCCTTCTCGGACAGGTATATACCCGCCTGGGGCAGAAAAAGGCAGCCTACGAAGCCTTCAAGAAGGCGGGAGGCTCGTCGTCGGCGCCATACCGCACGAAATTCAATGCCCGTATCAAGCAGAGCGAGGTCTTCGACGGCAGCGACATCACCTCCGAGGTCAAGGCGCTCAAACGCATGACGCGCTATGACAGAAACAAGGATTATCTCGATCAGATATATTATGCCATCGGCAATCTCTATCTCTCGCGCCGCGACACTAACAAAGCCATCGAAAACTATGTGCTTGCAGCCGAGAAGAGTACGCGCAACGGCATCGACAAGGCCGTCAGTCAGATAACCCTCGGCGGACTGTATTTCGAGCGCCGGCAGTATGAGAAGGCACAGCCCTGTTATGCCGAGGCCATACCTCAGTTGCCCGAGACTTTTCCCGACTACAAGCTGTTGAAACGGCGCTCTGACGTCCTTGACGAACTGGCGCTCTACTCGCAGAACGTCACCCTTCAGGACTCGCTGCTGCGCCTCAGCCGCATGACGCCCGAGCAACAGCTCGAGGTTGTCAACAAAATCATCGAGGAGCTTGTCAAAAAGGAGAAAGAAGAGGCCGAGAACGCCCGTCGCGAGGAGTATCTCGCCAATCAGGCCGCACAAGGCAACCAGTTTAACAACGGCAACGCCGCGCAGGCGCCAAATTCGTTCAATATCAATTCAGACAACTCGTGGTATTTCTACAACACGGCCACCCGCAACTCGGGCAAGACCGAGTTTCAGCGCCGTTGGGGCTCGCGCAAGCTCGAAGACGACTGGCGCCGCCGCAACAAGGCTACTTTCAACGTCAACGACTTCGACGCCGATTCTGACAAGGACGACGCTCTCGCCGACAGCATCGCCGACGGCGGCGGCTCGCCCGACGACGATAACAAGAAAGACGCCTCGGCCGACGACCCGCACTTCCCCGAATACTACCTCTCGCAGATTCCCAAGACCGACGAAGAGCGCCAGACCTGCAACGACATCATCCAGGAAGGTCTGTTTAACATGGGCGTGATACTCAAGGACAAGCTCGAGGACTTCCCCGCCTCGATGAGCGAGTTCGACCGCCTGCTCAAGGATTATCCCGACAACGTCTACCGTCTCGATGTCTACTATAACATCTATCTGATGTATATGCGCGAGGGCAAGACCGCCGAGGCCGAGCGCTACCGCCGCCTCATCATCGACGACTTCCCCGACAGCAAATACGGCACGGCCATGCGCGATCTCCGGTATATCGAGAATCTCAAGACGATGGACGCCCGCCAGCAGCAGCTCTACGAGCAGACCTACGACGACTATCTCAACAACCGCAACGACCGGGTCCACAGCGCCTACGCCGAGATGTCGGAGAAATATCCGCTGAGCAAGATCATGCCTAAGTTCATGTTCCTTCACGCCCTGGCATACGTCACCGAGAACCGGCCCGATGAGTTCAACGCCGTGCTTCGCGACATGCTCGAGCGCTATCCCGACACCGACATCACGCCCGTGGCCGCCGCATGGCTCAAAGGCATGGCTCAGGGACGCAAGCTCCACGCCGGCAGCGGCGGCAACCTCCGCGGCATGTTCTGGGATCTCCGTCTGAGCGACAACCCCAACGACAGCACATCGCTCGACCCTGTCGTCTTCGACCTCGACCCGAATATCAAGCAGCTCCTCGTCTTTGTCTATGACACTGCCGAGGTGCCTGGCAACGCGCTTATCTACGAGATCGCACGCCATAACTTCAAATCATTTGTCGTCAAGGACTTCGATATCGAGCAGATGAATTTCGGCCGTCTCGGCATGGTCATCGTCCGCGGCTTCGACAGCCTCGACGAGCTTAATCACTACCGTCGCGTCATGGCCGCTTCCGATGAGTTCAAGCTTCCCAAGGGCGTCCGTCCGATACCTATGGGCGTAGGCAACTTCGAGAAACTTATCAACGAGGGCCGCTCGTTCGACGATTACTTTAAATATCTTGAAAGTCAGAATTATATCGACGCACAAGCCGGGCTTCTCCAGCCTGAGGAGGTCGAGACTCTCGACGATGCCGACGAGCGTCTGAAAGACTCCGGCGGCGATGGCGTCATAGTCGACGAAGTGCTTGAGGAAGTCAATGAACCCGAGGTGAAAGAGCCTGTCTTGCAGCCCGGACAGCCCGATCTCAAGGACGAGCCTAAGCAGACCGACACTCCGGAGCAGAAGAAAGAGGCTCCCCGCCGTCCCGAGAAGCCTAAGACACCCGTCCTCCCGGCCTATGACCCCGGCAACCAGTCGGACGAGCCGGATATGGAATAAGATTCATTTACCATGGTAGAAAAGTCTGTCAGAAATATTGAAGTCCGCGGTGCGCGGGTGCATAATCTCAAAAATATTGATGTCGACATACCTCTCAACCGCATCGTCGGCATCGCCGGCGTGTCGGGCTCGGGCAAATCGTCGCTTGCGCTCGGCGTTCTCTATGCCGAGGGTTCGCGGCGCTATCTCGAGGCCATGTCGACCTATACGCGCCGCCGTATGACCCAGGCGCCCAAGGCCGATGTCGATGAGATTCTCTATATCCCGGCTTCGATAGCCTTGCATCAGCGTCCCGGAGTGCCGGGCATAAGAAGCACTTTCGGCACGGGCACAGAGCTGCTGAACAGCCTGCGCCTGATGTTCTCGCGCCTCGCGAGCCACCGCTGTCCCAAGTGCGGCCACTATCACGCGCCGTCGCTTGATGTGGCGGCCGAGCGTGAGCTGATATGCGATAATTGCGGTACGGCGTTCTACGGTCCGTCGGCCGAAGATCTCTCGTTCAACAGCACAGGTGCCTGCGAGCGTTGCGGCGGCACGGGCACGGTGATGACCGTCGACCGCTCGACTCTTGTGCCCGACGAGACTCTGACAATCGACGAGGGTGCCGTCGCGCCGTGGAAGACGCTGATGTGGTCGCTCATGACCGATGTCTGCCGCGCCATGGGCGTGCGCACCGATGTGCCTTTCAATCAGCTGACGCCAAAAGAGCGTGAAATCGTCTTCGACGGGCCGGCCGAGAAGAAACATATTCTCTATAAAGGCAAGAACTCCGAGCAGGCCGTCGAGCTTGACTTTACATTCTACAGCGCAGTCTATACCGTCGAAAACGCCCTCGCCAAAGTCAAGGACGACAAGGGCATGAAGCGTGTCGCGCGCTTTCTTCACCAGGGACTCTGTCCGGCCTGCCACGGTACGCGCCTGTCTGAAAAAGCCCGCGCTCCGCGTCTGCGCGGCATAGGTCTCGACGCCGCCTGTGAGATGACTCTCGCCGAGAGCGTCGAATGGGTCCGCGGGGTTCCCGGGACGCTGCCCGACGACATGCGTCCGATGGCCCGGAGCATCTGTGATTCCTATCTGCAGACCGCACGCCGTCTGCTCGACCTCGGACTCGGTTATCTGACACTCGACCGCGCCACGTCGACGCTCTCGACCGGCGAGCGGCAGCGGATGCAGCTGGCCCGCGCCGTGCGCAACCGCACC
>USIN01000122.1 GCA_900554715.1 uncultured Bacteroidales bacterium | reverse complement strand
AACAACTTCCGGGGCCATCACTTCGGCCAGATTGCCTGGGTGCGCAATTATGTCGGCAAGCTCAATCCGCTCCAGGAGTATTACCGTAACCTCGGCGAGAAGCTCGACGGCAACATTTATGCCCGAGCCAACGTCGACATTGCCGGCGGTCTGTCGGCCTACGGCGACTTGCAATATCGTCACATCGACGATAAAATCACCGGCATAGGCGATAACTACGACTACAACACCGGCGCGATGCAGACTTACGACATCCATAAGAAATATAATTTCTTCAATCCCAAGATTGGCCTTAACTGGCGTATACGCGACAGTCACCGTGTCTTTGCCTCGTGGAGCGTGGCCCATAAGGAACCCGTGCGCGACAACTTCACCGACGGCGACCGCAATCACGATCCCAAGGCCGAGCGCCTCTTCGACTATGAGCTCGGTTACAACTATACCGGCCGCATATTCTCGGCAGGACTGAATCTCTACTATATGGATTACAAAGACCAGCTGGTCGCTACAGGCCAGCTGTCTGACACCGGCAATCCTCTGAGCGTCAATGTGCCTGACAGTTACCGTATGGGCGTAGAGCTACAAGTGGCTTTGAAACCGTGCGACTGGTTTGAGTGGAACATCAATGCGACTCTGTCGCGCAACCGCATCAAGAACTTCGTCGAATATATCTATGAAGACGAGTGGACCAACCCGATTACCTTCGATCTCGGTGACACTCCGATTTCGTTCTCGCCCGATTTTACCCTATACAACGAATTTGATTTCAATTGGCGTTGTTTTGACGCACAGCTGACGAGCCGCTATGTGTCAAAGCAATATCTCAACAACGCCCATAACGAAGAGCAGAAACTCGACGCCTACTTTGTCAGCGATCTGCATCTCGGGTATACATTTAAAAACCTCTTGAAACTCAAACAGCTGAGACTGGGCTTCTCAATATATAATCTCTTTAACGAGAAATACTGTAACAACGGCTATGCCGGTGCCGGCTACTATGTCGACGGCGGCGAAAAAGTCATCTACCGCTATGCCGGTTATGCCGCTCAGGCCACAACCCACGTCATGGCGACCGTTTCAGTCAGATTCTGATGGATTTAGACAAGATAATAGAAATCATCGGCTTTCTGGTCGGACTGGCGTATCTCTACTTTGAGTATCACGCCAACCGCCTGGTGTGGCTCATGAGCGTCATTATGCCGGTGTTTTCGCTGTGGGTCTATTACAGGGCCGGACTTTATGCCGACTTCGGCATAAACATCTACTATCTCGCTATCGCTGTCTATGGCTATGTCTGCTGGTCGTTCAACCTAAGGAAGAAAAAGTCGCGGCAGCTGCCCATAAGCCGGATGCCCGGGCGCTTTTATCTGCCGGCGGTGATGATTTTCGGTATCATATTCGTCGCTTTGGCCCTGGGACTTGACAATTATACAAACAGCACTGTGCCGTGGTATGACGCCTTTACCACCGCTTTAAGTATCGTGGGACTGTGGATGCTCGCCCGCAAGTACGTCGAGCAGTGGATAGTGTGGTTTGTTGTCGATATAGTCTGCGTCGGTCTGTATATCTACAAGCAGATACCGTTCTATGCTGTTCTTTATGCCGTTTATACGGTCATCGCATTGTTTGGTTACCGCAAATGGCTGAAGCTGATGGCCGCGCAGGACTAAGAGCTCGTCTGCATAAAATAAACAGCCACGCCCTCTGCGATATGGGAGCGTGGCTGTCTGTTAAGTTTTTATATATCTTAATCGTTTGAAACGAGAGATACGACAAGTTCTTTTTCGTCAGCGGGGTCGGGTTCGATAGCGATTTTACCTTCGCGGGCGAGCCAGCCGAGAGCTGCGTAGACTTCTTTGTCTTTCAGCTTGGTTATTTTTTTGAGCTGTTTGACTCCGAGAGCCTGTGCGTCATTGAGGGCCACCCATACTGTTCCGGCGTTTGTGCCAATAATTTCTAAGTTCATTTTCTTTGTTTTTATTTGTTAGACTAACGTTGATTGCTTGAGTTGCGTGTGCTTGTTCTGCTGCAAATTTAACAATTATGTTATAATTAATTGTTTTAAATTAAAAACAAAATATAGGCTAAAATGTTTTTCAAGGATTAAATGCCTGGACACTAATGGATAATGTGTGTTAAAAATATTACAAAAAAAGAGCAGTTAAAAATTTGAGGCCATATTTTAGGTCAAAATCGGTGTTAAAGTTGTAAATTTACTTCAAAATATAGCGTTAATGGAAGGAAGAGTAGTCAGAAATACAGGTTCGTTCTATGTTGTGGAGCCGTCAGACGGCAGTGCTCCCGTCAACTGTAAGGTCAAAGGCAGTTTCAGAATCAAAGGCATCCGCACGACCAATCCTGTGGCCGTCGGTGACATCGTCACGTTCTGTATGCCTGACAGCGATGATACCCCGGCATATATCACGGCGATACATCCACGTAGAAACTATATAATTCGCCGGGCAAGCAATCTTTCCAAGGAGAGTCACATCATAGCCGCCAACATCGATCTTGCATTGCTTGTCGTCACGCTTGCCGAACCTGTGACATCAACCACATTTATCGACCGGTTTCTCGCCACGGCGAGGGCCTATGATGTCGAGGCCGTGCTTGCGATAAACAAGGCCGATATTCTGACTGGCGGCGACGACCGCGAATATCTTGACGCGGTTACATATCTCTATCGCTCGATAGGCTATAAAGTCATCGTCGTCTCGGCGCGCACAGGCGAAGGCATCGATGAGTTGCGTCAGCTGCTCAAAGGCAAGGTCACACTGTTTTCGGGCAATTCAGGCGTCGGCAAATCAACGCTTATCAATGCTCTGATACCCGGCCTTGGACTGAAAACGGCTGAGATCTCCCAGTCGCATGGCACAGGCATGCACACGACGACATTCTCGGAACTGTTCCATCTGCCCGGTGATGACGGCGGTTGCATAATCGACACCCCGGGGGTGAGAGGATTCGGCACCGTCGATTTCGACAAACACGAGGTCGCGCATTATTTCCCCGAGCTTTTCGAGATATCGCAGAACTGTCGCTTCGGCAACTGCACCCATACTCACGAGCCGGGTTGTGCCGTCCGTCAGGCTCTCGAAGACAATCTCATCGCCCCGTCGCGCTACGCCTCATACCTCAGCATCCTCGAAGATGAAGACGAAGACAAATATCGCAACGGCAAAGGCGGGTAAGTTATTGATAAATAGTAGCTGTTATCTGAATAACTCAGAATGTGAGCCAAGGCGAATGAGGTCTATCTGATCTGTCTCCGGGTCAAACCAGATAAGAAGGAAGTCTCCCTCTATGTGACACTCCATATGGCCGGCGTAATTTCCTGTAAGCATATGTGGCGAATATTCAGCCGGGATTGGGACTTCGGACTGAAGCATATTGAGCACGGCCATGAGCTTTGCAATCTTGACGGGATTGTTGCGAAAGCGTTTATAGTCCTTTTTGTATTGAGTAGAGGGATGTAATTTTTTCATAAACCCATAGAGCGTTCCATAGCTTCGACAGAAGAAAGATCAAGTGGGGCGGCGTTTCGCAGCGCGCCGCTTTCTGCCTCTTTCATTGCGGCAAGCGTGACGTCATTGGGCTCGCTGTATGCAGCGTCAAGAAGTACTGTCTCAACATAATTATTGAGGCTTCGGTTCTGGCGCTTTGCAAGCTGACGTAAACGCTCGATAAGCTCAATCGATAAGCGAAAACTCTGATTCTTTTTGGGAAGTGCTATATCCATATTGTAATATATTATACTGCAAAGTTAATGCAATTGTATTACAAAAACAAGCATTCAGATCTAATAGTTGAACAATCGAGTGTTAAAAGCAGATGTTAATCAACGATCATTCAGACGAAAAATCGTCATTTCTCCATCGCTTCGACGGTGAAGGCGAAGCGGCCTTCGGGATTGAGTGTGACAGTGCCGCTGACGAGGCGGTGGCTGTCGGTGACGGCGTCGGGTAGGGGCGAGACGATGGTTTGTCGTGGCGTGACGCTGTAACGCCCGGTCGAACCTTCGGCCATATATCTGTCATGGAACCGTCGGGCTACAAAACCCATTGTCATGCGCAGGTTTATTTCGACAAGCGCGAATTCGGGCTGCCCGTTGCCTGAGGTGGTAATCATGTCGACGCCGACAGGTCCGTTATAGCGGGGGGCGATTTCCCGTCCGATGACGCCGGCGAGTGTGTCGACGAGTGCGTCAAGATGCCCGCGGTCGCAGAGAACGGCAATCCGGTCGGCGAGGCGGTCGTTACTGTCGAGTATATTGCCGTGATAGTCGCCGTTGGCCCCCGTGTCAAAAAGCGACAGGCCTTCGAAAACGGCGCGGCCGTCGTTGCAATTTATCAGAATAGCGAAATCACAAGTCTTGTCATAAGCGTGTTCGAGCATCACAGAGCCTTGATTGCGTATGATAGACAACATGCGTTCGGCCATTCGTCTTGGTGGTACACTGCGGGAATCTATGATACCGCGGCCTGAGCACGACCAGGGTTCTTTGGCTATGACGGCATTGTTTCTGTCGAATTTGCTTTTCGTCGCGCGCTTCGACAGCAGGAGTTGCTATGGCAAATGGCAGCCTCTCTTCAAGACATCTGACGACAGAGATGGCTGTGCGGCGGTGTGAGAGCATCCTCAGCCGGTCGAGAGTGCTGTCGTCGGGGAGGAGGGCGGGGGCCATGCCGAGTCTGATGAAATCGCGTCTCGAAGCTTTAGACCAGCCCCATGGCGATGGTATGAAGGTGTCGGGGCTGCTGTCGCCTATGACGTCGATGCCGGTCGAGAAGAGCTTTTCGACGCTGTCATACCAGCGGGCACTGACACCTCGGGCAATGATGCGGTCGCCGGGAGTGCCATACCACATCGGCAGTGTTGAACCCGCATGTCTGATGTCGCGGGCGGCTGTCGGTGCTGTAAAGTTGTCGACGTCGCGCGCGAGCGCTATGTCGTTGTCGGGATTGAAAAGGTGTAATGATGCCATAATGAGGCAAAGTTAGTCATTATCTGCCCAAAAACAAAGCAGGGCGGCTTCTCACGAAGACACCCTGTTGCGTTTTAATGACTTAAAACAATTACATAACTAACATAAAACACATTTTTTAATCTTGATATGAGATTAACAACTATACTAACCCTAAAAATTAATGTTGTAAATCATTACTCAGGCATTAACGGATGCAAAGTTAAGCGCGAAACATCGAATTGTTCGCGCTGTATAGTGTCAATATCAGTAAATATAAATGAATATAAATTTTAAATAGCTGATTATCAGTCGATTTAATGTAAATTAAGGTGTGTGAAATATAAGCTGTCAATCAGTCGTCGCCGATATTCATTATGTCTTTTTCAAAGGTTTCCCGGTCTACTGCGCGGGCTTTCATTCGGTTGCGATAGGCATATATAGTGTTGAGCGAGTAGTTGAGCACCTGGGCTATGCGCGAGCTGTCTTCTATGCCGAGGCGCATGAAAGCGAGTATCCTCAGATCGGTGTTGAGCATTTCTCCCTCTTTGAGTTCAATCTGACAGTCGGGTTTTAGCAGTTTGTTGACTTCACCGACAAAACCCGGATAGAGGTGCAGAAAGGCGTTGTCGAATATGTCATAGAACTCGCTGCTCTGCTCTTCGATGAATTTGCCCGATTTGGTCAGACGGTAGAGATCGTCGACCTTGCCGGCCGAAATCTTGCGGTTGGCCAGTTTGCAGAACTGATTTAGTTTGTCCATATATATAGAGCATAACGACAGGAACTGGCTGATATAAACTTCCTTGTTCTTGTTGGCGACACGCAGATTGGCTTGGAGGTGG
>USIN01000121.1 GCA_900554715.1 uncultured Bacteroidales bacterium | reverse complement strand
CTGTGTACGTTCGCGGGCCTGTGAGTTCTCGTAAGTGACATCGTGATTGGCCGGGTCATGACCGATGTCGGCGAAGTGCTGATTGACCGCGGCGACAATCGAAATCTCGCGCATTGTGACACCAAGGCCCTCCATGAGCGCGACGGCGTTGTCGTGGGTGCGGTCGGTCGTGCCGAATCCCGGCATGGTGACGCCGATGATGCCCTTGCGGTCGAGGCCGAGGCGGTCGAAAGCACGGACGGCAACCAACAGGGCCAAAGTCGAATCGAGTCCGCCAGAGATGCCGACAGTCAGCGAGCGGCAATGAGTGAAATCGAGGCGTCGGCAGAGCGCCGTAGCCTGTATGTTTATAATTTCGTCACAGCGTTCGTCGAGCCCGTCAGTGTCGGCAGGAACAAAGGGCAGCGGATTGACACGGCGGTAGAGAATGCCGTCGTCACGGCGCGGCGACAGACAGGTTTTCAATACGTCGTATTGAGCAAGGCCGCTGCGGCGGGCGCAGTCGGTGAACGAAGTGGTATGGAGACGGTCGCGGCGAATGGCCTCGATGTCGATGTCGGCCACCACATACCGGGGCTTCAGCTGCCAGCGGCTGTTGCTGACGAGGAGCGAACCGTTCTCGGCGACGATGGCTTTGCCGTCGAAGACAAGGTCTGTCGATGATTCGCCATAGCCGGCCGAGGCATAGACGTAAGCGCCGATTGTGCGCGCGGACTGCTGTTTTATCAGAGAAGTCAGATAGTCGTATTTGCCGATAAGGTCGTCACTGGCCGAGATGTTGACGATGACCTCAGCTCCGGCCATGGCGGCGTAAGTGCCCGGGGGTATAGGCGTCCACAGATCCTCGCATATCTCCACGCCCACCCTGACGCCGAGACAGTCGACAAGCAGATGTGTGCCGAAAGGAATCTGACGGCCGCAGAGAGAGACCGAAGTGTCAGCCTCAGGCGCTGACGCCCACCAGCGTTTTTCGTAAAATTCGTTGTAATTGGGGACGTAGGTCTTGGGGACAACAGCTATAAGACCATGACAGAAAACGAGAGCGCAATTGTAGAGCGCGCCGCAGTGTTCGACCGGGGCGCCGACGACAAAAGCCATGTCGCAGACACGGCTGTAACGGTCAAGACGCTCTATCGCGCGAACGACGCCGTCGAGCAACGTGCGGTTATGGAAAAGGTCGCCGCAGGTATAGCCTGTGACCGACATTTCAGGAAACACAACGAGCGAGGGCGAGACTTTTCTGAGGTCGTCGAGGAGAGCGATTATCGAGGCGACGTTTGTCTCGCAATCGGCAGGCTGGACGGCAGGCACCGCCGCCACCACTCTGAAAAAACCGTTTTCTGTCATCTTGTCTAATACTGTCAATTGTTTTTGAAGATCATATCATAGCGGTTGAGCAGATTGAGGAATCTGAGATCGTCGCGGAGGGGCGCCACGTTGATGCGGGCATCGGTGTTATACATCCAGTTATAATAGTTTGCATAACCGGCTTTGAGAGACTTCTCGGCGCAGACGAGGGCACGGTCGTTATCGCCCGTCATGGCATAGAAGCACGCTCCGTAGTAGTTTATGAAACCGTCGTAATCGTCGACTGTCGTGAGGATATTGTTCATCCACGCCTCGGCCTGTGTGACGCGGTCGATGTATAGCTGAGCAAAGCCTTTGAGCGACCTTACGTTATCGATATAGAAATGATCCATATCGGCGACCTGCTCGTAAAATGTACGGGCGGCGGCCGGCTGATTCATATAGTCGTTGAGAAGCCATGCCCTTACCATATAATAATAAGGATTCTCGGCATCTGTCATGACAGCTTCGCCAAAGAGCGAGGCAGCCTCCTTGTAATTCTCTTTAGCCATATAGCAGAGACCCATCTCGACAAGACCGTCGGCATAATTGCGGTCGACGGCAAGCGACTGGGCGGCGGCGTTGACGGCTTCGTCGTCACGTTTTAGCGCGCGGAGTATCTTGGCCTTCAGGCAGAAATAGCGGGCGTCATCCTTGATCATGCCGAGAGCGTAGTCTATGCTCGAAAGAGCTTCGTCGAAGCGTCCGAGCGCATACTGACATTCGGCAATCGAGGCGTGAAGGCCGTGATATTTATAAAGATTGTTGTCAATGATATAGTTAAAATCATCGATGGCGGCTCCATAATGATAGTGAGCCTGGGCAATGACGGCGCGCAAATAGCGGAACATGCCGACATTGGGAGCCTGACGGATAGCGTTTGTCAGACCGTTCATCGTGGCGACATAGTTGGTGTTGCCATATTCGACAAGAGCCTCAATAGCCTTGTTGTTCTTGCTGTCGCTGCTGATTGCGAGGAGCAGGTCATCGACGGCATTGTTGTGGTCACCCATCTGTTTTCTGACAGACGCGCGGCGCACATATATCTCGGCGTTATTGGGGTCGAGATTTACGGCTTCCTCGAGATATTCGTTGGCAAGGCCGTAGTTATTTTCCTTGATAGCCACGCGAGCCAGACCGAGGAGGGCCTGCGAATTGCGGCTGTTCAGGCGGCGGAGACGCTGATAGTCGGCCTTGGCGTCGCCATACATGCCGAGGTCAAACTCTGTGTTGGCACGCTCGTTGATTACCTGCATCGAGGTCGGGTCGATATCATAGGCGGCATTGAGGTCGGCCAAAGCCTGCTCTTTCTTGCGCGTCTGGTTATAGATGCCGGCACGGAGCATATACTCCTGAAGCAAGACATCGCTTTCGCTCGCCGGGGTCGCTTTTATAGCCTGGTTTACATCGTCGAGCGCACGGAGATATTCGTCATGCTGATAATATTCGTATGCGCGGCGCAGACGGGTGATGTAGTCTCCGGGATTCTCGCGCAGCTGCTGTTCGTAGACCTGAAGGACAGCTTTGGTTATGGGGTTATCTATGCCCGACTGAGCTTCGGCGGGCATCATAGACATCAATGCGATGAAAAAAGCAATCGGTTTGATTAATTTCATGATTTATATTATTATTCTGAAATAGAGTTTACAGTCATTCGGAGTTGTGTCAGGCGGTGCAGAAGTCCTTCGAGCAAATCGAGGCGGAGCATATTGGCGCCGTCGCTTTTGGCCTTCGATGGATCTGGATGAGTCTCGATGAAGATTCCGTCGGCGCCCACGGCAATGGCAGCACGGGCTATGGTCTCGATCATGTCGGGGCGACCGCCGGTGACACCGCCGGCAGTGTTAGGCTGCTGAAGCGAGTGTGTGACGTCGACAATCACAGGCACGCCCTGACGGCGCATCACGGGAATGCCGCGGAAGTCGACGATGAGGTCGCCGTAGCCGAACATCGTGCCGCGGTCGGTCACACCGACCTGAGCGTTGCCGGTCTCACGCACCTTATCGACGGCGAAGCGCATCGACTCGGGCGACAGAAACTGACCTTTCTTGATGTTGACAAATTTGCCTGTCTTGCCGGCGGCCACGAGGAGGTCGGTCTGACGGCAGAGGAAAGCGGGAATCTGGAGCATGTCGACATACTCGGCGGCCATCTCGGCCTCGTGGGCCTCGTGGATATCCGTCACGACAGGAACCCCTGTTTTCTCACCTGTTTTTTTCAATATTTCAAGGGCCTCGATGTCACCGATGCCGGTAAACGAGTCGAGACGCGAGCGGTTGGCCTTGCGGTAGCTGCCTTTGAAGACATAGGGTATGCCAAGTTCGCGGCATATCGGAGCGATGTGAGCGGCGATGTCATAGGCCATCTGCTCACCTTCGATGACACAAGGTCCGGCAAGGAGAAAGAAGTTGTTGTTATCTGACGATCTGAGATATTCGAGCATATCCATAATTTACGAATTCAATTGGTTTATTATATGGCATGTGTCGCAGGCGACGAGCGCGGCGGTCTCGGTGCGGAGGCGGTTGTCGCCGAGAGTGACGGCGACAAAGCCCGAGCCGAGCGCAAGGTCGACTTCCTGCGGAGAAAAGTCTCCTTCGGGCCCGACAAGCAGAGTCACGTCGCTGCCGGGACGATAATTTTTTGCCAGCAGACGGCGCTCGACGCGGTCGTCGCAATAGGCGACAAAACGCTGCGGGTCGTCGACCGACGCGATAAAATCTTTTATCGGCGTCATTTCGTCGATTTGCGGCAAAACGGCTTTCAGCGACTGCTTCATGGCCGAGACGGCGATTTTTTCGAGGCGGTCGGTCTTGATTTCCTTGCGCTCCGAACGGTCGCAGCGCAGGGGAACGATGCAGTCGACACCGATCTCGACAAGCTTCTCGACAAGCCACTCCATGCGGTCGTTGTGCTTTGTCGGGGCGACAGCCACAGTGATGCGGTTGGGCCATACCTTAGGCAGCGCGACAGTCTCGACAATCTCGACGCCGGCGCGCTTGGCATGGGCCACGGCGAGGCGGCAGCGGTAGAGATTGCCGCGGCCGTCAACGACCTCGAGCATGTCGCCGGCCTGCATGCGCAGAACTCTCACGGCATGCTGCGAATCGCTCTCGGGAAGCGTCGCGGCTGTCAATATGTCAGGAGCGTAGAACCGTATCACTTGGCAGTATCAAAACCGGCAGGGTCAGAAGCCTCAAGCGAGGTCACGGCCTTCACGGCTGTATTTTTATTATCTTTTACATCTTTGAAGCAGATGAAGAACAGGATGGCGACTACTGCGGCATATCCTGCAAAAATCAGCCACGAAGTGCTCCAGCCTGCGAGCTGCGGCTCGCCTGCCGGCTGACTGTAGACATAGTGATTGATGACCTGCTGGGCTCCAAGCGTACCGATAGTGGCACCGATGCCGTTAGTCATTAGCATGAACAGGCCCTGGGCAGACGACCTGAGCGACATGTCGGTCTTGAGGTCGACATAGAGCGATCCCGAGACATTGAAGAAGTCGAAGGCGATGCCGTAGACAATCATCGACAGGACAAAGAGCCATACACCGCTACCGGGGTTGCCTATACCGAAGAAGCCAAAGCGGAAGACCCATGCCAGCATGGCCATAAGCATGACAGTCTTGATGCCGTAGCGTTTGAGGAAGAAAGGAATGAGCAGAATACACAGCGCCTCACTCGCCTGCGAGAGAGAGATTAGCGCATTGGCGTTTTTCACGCCCCAAAGGTCGGCAAAACCGGGCACCTGGCCGAAGCTCTGGATGAAGGGATTCGCAAAGCCGTTGGTAATCTGAAGCGAGACGCCAAGCATCATGGAGAAGATGAAGAATATCGCCATCTGTTTGTTTTTAAACAGAGTGAACGCACGCAGACCGAGAGCATCGGTGACTGAAGCGCTTTTTTTGCCTTTAGACACGGGGCATGCGGGCATCGTCAGGGCATAGAGCGCGAGGACAAAGCTGAGAATGCCTGAGGTGAAGAGCTGCTGATATGTGTTCTGATAGCCTGTGAAGTTGACAAAGAGCATCGCGCAGATAAAACCGATTGTACCAAGTGTACGAATCGGAGGGAAATGCTTGACCGTGTCAAGGCCGGCCTTGCCTAAAGCCGTATAGGCCACAGAGTTTGTCAGACCGATAGTCGGCATGAAGAAAGCTACCGAGACGGCATAGAGGGTGAACAGCGGCCCGAATTCGATGCTTCCGTCATTGTTCATCGCATACCAGCCGGCAAGAATCATAAAAGCGCCGGCCATGACATGACAGAAACTCAACATTTTCTGAGCGGGAACCCAACGGTCGGCGATGATGCCGATGATGGCAGGCATGAATATTGACACGATGCCCTGTATCGAATAGAACCAGCCGATTGATTCCTGTAGATTCTGACGGGAAAGAAAACTGCCGAGAGATGTCAGATAAGCGCCCCAGACGGCAAATTCGAGAAAATTCATTGCCGCGAGGCGGCTTTTGATAGCTTTCATATTAGTTCAGGTAAGTTTT
>USIN01000120.1 GCA_900554715.1 uncultured Bacteroidales bacterium | reverse complement strand
ATGCAACAGTTGAGCAAGCCATTTCTTCGACGGCAATAGATGCTTTTCCTCGCTAAGCTCAATCTCATGAGCGGCCCTCATCAGTTCTCTTACATTAGCCAATGGCGGCACACGAAGGCTTTCATCGCAGTTGATGAACTTTCCTCCGGGAGTTTCCGCAAACCGGAAACCACCCATACGCGAAGCGTCGTCAATACCCATCAGATAATCGAATGAAGTCAATCGGCGCACGGCCCTTTTCTCATCAGTGGCGGCAATCTGCTCCCGCCTATTTAACAGAGTGCGTCCCCACCTGTCGGGGAGAGCATCTGAGAAACACGCGAATATGTCGCGCTCCGGTCGAGTGTATTGGATGCCGGTATAGGTCTGTAAATCCTCACTGAGAAAAACATCGCCATATTTGGCAAGCCATTCTTTATCATACGAAAAGCCGTATGTCTCGCTGCCGCGCACCGAGTCGCAAGAAAGCTCGCCAATCAGCTGAGGCGTTTCCAGCCAGTCAAAGTCGGCATATACAAATAGTTTCTTCATGGCTTATTCCTTTTTAGTTGCCCGTTGGCGATGTTTCAGACTTAAATCTTGCAAGTTGCGTCCGAGAGTATCTTCTTTAGCTATCAAAAGAAGATCATCATCAAGTTGCAGAGCATAAAGAACACGCGCATAGATGCCTATTGAGACCGTAGGCGAACCTTTCTCAATGCGGTTCACTGTGAGAGGCGAACAGGTAGCCCGTTCAGCGACCTGCGCGATCGAAAGATTGCGACGCAATCGGGCGAACTTAATCTGCTCACCCATAAGAGCCATCTTCTGTTCCAGTTTCTTGGGCAGCTTAGTCCCCATTGTGTTCTTTGTCATAATCAATATATCTTTTAATATTGCAAATATAATAGAATTATTTATTATATGATATATTAATTCAAGTAAAAGGTTATCAGATTATCAAAAAATACATTTACGCCTTGCAGGCGCGTAAATAATAAGGTCTGAAAGTATAACGCGCGCGTAAAAATTATATATCTTTGCCACATAAAACATCTTACACTGTCATCCATAATTATGAAAAATTTTGCCTTTATTTGCTGCATGACGCTCGGGCTTTCTCCTCTGTCTGCCGAAGCCCAGACCCTTGTAAAAGAAATGGACGGAGCACACACACGTTTCATTCCCGGACAATATATGAAAAACGGCGAGGCCGCGATATACTTTTCCTCTGACGAATACGGCTACTCCGACGGCTCGACAAACTATCAGGCCGAGATCTTCGATTTCGACCTCAAACCTCTGAAAAAGTTCAACTTCGAGATTCTGCATCCTTATACGGTGACCGAGAAGAGATCTTCGTCGCGCACCACGGAAAAGACACGCGTAATCACCGAGCAACGCTCATACCTCACCGGTATTCCCGCTGTCGCCGACATGGACGCCCGCAAGACCGCCTTCATAAAGCATGTTTACGATGCAAACAAATATCTTGACCCTACCATCACGCTCGAACTTCTCTCTGCCGGCTGCCGCGTCGACGGCACCACCGTCTATATCGCGCTGCCCGTGACCGAGGATGCAGGCATATACGGCTGCCGGCAGTATCTCACGAAAGTCGAGACATATCTTGACGCCGCCGACAACACGGGCTATGCCTACACTTATACCACACAAATACCTGTTTTCGAGAGCGGATGGGACAAAATAACGTGGTATGATGTCGCCGTCAGCAATTTCTGCACACCCCGATGCAGTGACGTCTCGGCCATGAACCACTGGAACGGTGGCGTCTATCTGCCCTTCTCCCAGACATTCTTCAACGACGACGAGAAATTCGAGTATGTCAGATACAAGGCTTCTCTTGCTGAAGACCGCGTCGCTGATTCAGCCATAGGAGGCATCTCTTTCCCCGACGGGAGCAAGACACCCGAAGAATTTCTCTTCGGCATCACTCCGTCTGACCGTGACGGAGACGGCAATGAAGACTACCGCAGCACTCACTACGGCGTCCGGTATAACGGACTCGAAGTTGTCACCGAAGACGGCAGGACCCTCTACTCGTTCCCGATTCCCGATAACTGTTACGGCAACGCAAGCATCGAATTTTTCAAGTCTGACAACAGCATCCTCGCCCAGGCCGACTTCAACTGGTATAACGATAAAAACGAATATGTCCATACCGTCAGATTCTATCGTCTTGACCGAAACTCGTCAGTAGCAAAAATCATCCGCGACGAAAACCGCGTCTCAGTCAGACCCAATCCGGCCACACGCGGCGAGACCGTCGAGATGACCCTGCCGGCCTGCGGTGACGGTCAGCGCACCGTGACCGTCACGTCTCAGAGCGGCATGCAGGTTTTCAGACAGCCCGTCAGACCCGGCGATGACCGTATCTCGATACCGACCGAAGGTCTCGCCTCAGGCATCTACCTTTTTACACTGACCGAGAACGGCCGTGCGGTAGAGACCTGTAAAATCATCATACGTTAACCCTTCCCTAACCCTTCCCTGTCACATTTCGGTGGTTTTTGACGGTTGCTAACGATTATTTTAGTAGCTTTGTATGTTATTATCCGGGCGATGTTTATAAACAAAACAAAATCGCATCAGGTTATAATGATATCTCAACGATTTAATCCTCAAAGACAATGACTAATCAAGACAATCTGATATCATATATCGCCGAATCGATTAAAAACAACTGGGAAGAGCTGGCTCTCACCGACTTCGACGGCATGTCGATTCAATACAAGGCGGTTGCACGTAAAATCGCCAAACTCCACCTGCTTTTTGAAGGCGCGGGCCTAAAGTCAGGCGACAAGATTGCCCTCTGCGGCAAGAACTCGGCCCAATGGGCCGTCGCCGCACTCGCCGCACTGACTTACGGAGCGGTGGCAGTTCCCATTCTCCACGATTTCAAGGCCGACAACATACACCATCTCGTCAGCCACAGCGACGCCAAACTGCTGTTTACCGACGCCTCGACATGGGAAAATCTCGACCCCGACGCCATGCCGGGCATCCACGGCGCGCTGCTGCTCAACGACTATTCGCTGCTGATGTCACGTGAGAAAAAACTTGCCGAGGTGCGCAACAATCTCAACCGCCTTTTCGGCGAACACTACCCTGAGCGCTTCACGGCGGCCGACGTCAGATATGAGACCCCGGCCCCCGACAGCCTCGCTCTGATCAATTACACTTCGGGCTCCACAGGTTTCTCGAAAGGCGTGATGCTGACCTACCGCAATCTCTGGTCAAACATACAGTTCTGTATCGACGGCCTCACCTTCCTTAAACCCGGCGACGGCGTGGTATGCATGCTGCCGCTCGCCCACATGTACGGTCTGATGGTCGAGATGCTCCACCCCTTTGTCAAGGGCTGCCATGTCTATTTTCTGACCCGCACACCCTCGCCGAAAATCATCATGGATGCTTTCGCGCGCGTAAAACCGAAGATGATTGTCACCGTGCCGCTCATCATCGAGAAAATCATCAAGAACAAGGTCTTCCCGCTGCTCGACAAGCCGTTGATGAAACTTCTGCTCCACGTGCCGTTTATCGACGACCATCTCCTCGGCAAGGTGAAAGAACGCCTTTATGGAATCTTCGGCGGCAATCTTCAGCAAATGATTATCGGCGGTGCCGGCGTCTCGAAAGACGTCGAGACCTTCCTGCGCAAGATAAAATTTCCCTTCACTGTCGGCTACGGCATGACCGAGTGCGGCCCGCTCATCGCCTACGCGCCGTGGGACATACAGCGTCCCGGCTCATGCGGCAAAGTCGTCGACCGCATGGAGATCAGAGTCGGCCGTAACACCCGGCGTGCTGTGGGTCAAAGGCGACAATGTCACCAAAGGATACTATAAAAACGACGAGGCCACACGCGCGTCGTTCGACGGCAAATGGTTCAACACCGGCGATATATGCAACGTCGATGCCGACGGCTTCATATATATCCGCGGGCGCGACAAGAACATGATTCTCGGTCCTTCGGGTCAGAATATCTATCCCGAAGAAATCGAACAGAAGCTCAACAACATGCCTTATGTCAGCGAGTCGCTCGCCGTCGACGAAGACCACAAGATCGTCGCCCTCATCTACCCCGACTTCGAGAACGCCCGCAAACAGGGCATGACCGACGCCGAAATCAACGACATAATGCAGCAGAACATCAATCAGCTCAACAACGAGCTTCCGGCATATAGCCGCATCGCCCGCTTCCGCATCTTCCACGAAGAGTTCGAGAAGACGCCCAAACGCTCGATAAAACGCTATCTATATCAACATTAACCGATTTGAGAAAAGGTAATCAGCTATGATTGAAAAATTAAAGGAAAAAATACTCGCCGGCGGCCGCCTCACCGACGACGAAGCCTATGCCCTCGCCGAATGCGGCGACAGCAAGGCGCTTCGCGATGCCGCAGCTGAAATAACCGCAGCCTTCTCGAGCCGCGACTTCGATTCCTGCTCTATCGTCAACGCCCGCTCGGGCCGTTGCTCCGAAAACTGCAAATGGTGTGCCCAGTCGGCTCATTTCAATACCAACTGCGAGACATACGGCCTCATCAGCCGCGAAGAATGCATGACCGCAGCCCGACACAACATCGACCGCGGCGTCAGACGCTTCTCTATCGTCACCAGCGGGCGCGCCGTCACCGGCAAGAGCCTCGACGGCGTCTGCGACATGATCGGCGACATCGTCGCCGACGGACGCATCCTCGCCTGCGCGTCGCTCGGTCTCATCGACCGCGAGGCAATGCACCGTCTCAAAGAGGCCGGCATCAGGCGCTACCACTGCAATCTCGAGACTGCGCCGTCGCATTTCGGCACACTCTGCACCACCCACACTATCGATGACAAGCTCGCCACGATTGAAGCCGCCCACGCCGAAGGCCTCGACGTCTGCTCGGGCGGCATCATAGGCATGGGCGAAAGCCGCCGCCAGCGCGTCGAGTTCGCTCTGACGCTGCGCCGCGCCCGCCCGGTATCGATTCCCATCAATATCCTCAATCCTATTCCCGGCACACCACTCGAAAATACCGCACCCATCAGCGACGACGAGATTCTCGACACCGTCGCCCTTTTCCGCTTCATCCACCCCGCGACGCAGCTGCGCTTTGCCGGAGGCCGCGCGCGTCTCAGCCGCGAGACTCAGCTCGAAGCCATGCGCATCGGCATCAACGGTGCCATCGTCGGCGACCTGCTGACGACAATCGGCTCTACTACTGACGAAGACCGCACCCTCGCCGAAGAAGCCGGCTATAAATTCTGACACGACGATGGAACTGACTAACACCCTGCGAAAAAAAATACGGTCGCTCGCCGAGGTAAAATACCGCCGCGAGTACGGCCTCTTCGTTGCCGAAGGCTCCAAATGTGTGGCCGACACCGTCGGCGCCTTCAGCTGCGAAACGCTGCTGGCGACAGCATCATGGATCGAGGCCAATGACGCCATCGTCAATGCCGTCGGCCGCGACTGCCTGATACAGGCTCCGCGCGCCGAGCTCGGACGCATATCCTCGCTCAGGACGCCCCCCGAGGTCATCGCCGTCTACCGCATACCCGACGCAGCGCTCGACACCCGTGCAGCCGCCTCTCAGCTCGTCGTCGCCCTCGACCGCGTCCAGGACCCCGGCAACCTCGGCACCATCATACGCGCCTGCGACTGGTTCGGCGTCACCACGATTATTGCCTCAGACGACAGCGCCGACCTGTGGAATCCCAAGACCGTCCAGGCCACCATGGGCGCAATCGCCCGCGTCAGAGTCCATTACGGCGACCTCGCAGCCATGATCTCGGCCATCGCCCCCGCTGCCGTTTACGGCACCTTTCTCGACGGCGAAAACATCTACGACACAGCCCTCGGCGCCACCGGCGTCATCGTCATGGGCAACGAAGG
>USIN01000119.1 GCA_900554715.1 uncultured Bacteroidales bacterium | reverse complement strand
CCACCGCAGGCTGCGGCGCAGAGCGACCTGATGCTCGCGGCGACCGGACGGCTCAACACACCCGGACAGCCCGTGCCGCTTGAGTTCAGACATTTGTGCGCGGCTGTCAGATTTGTGACGGGCAATGAGATGCAGCCCGGCACAATCAAAAGCATTATCCTCTCGGGTATCAAGGACGAGGGGCAATATACGACGACATGGAACAATCTGCGGGGCAACGCCGGTTTTACGATTGACGTCAACAAGGCGACGACAGCCGGCACGGCTGCCAATGAGGCGATTGCGCCCGACAACTATACACTGATGATGATACCGCAGCAGCTGGGCGACGACGCTATGCTGACGGTTGTCTTCGAGGATGACCTCACAGGCCGCGAGCGCACGATGAGCGCCTCGCTCAAGGGCCAGACATGGCGGCAGGGCAAGACGACGGTCTATCACATCGGCATCACACCCGACTATGAACTTGAATTCATCAGTCAGCCCGAGGTGCAGGATGCCCACTATGTAATATATCCGATTAAGATAAAGAGTGCCAACCTCCCTGCCGGAGGATGGGTTTTAACTTCCAATGATGCCGTAAATGTTACTTTTGTCGAGAAAGATAAATTTGCCAGTAAAGATATTCAGGCGCTTGTGGCTGCGGGTTATTGGCTTGACGGATATAACGGGGAAAGTACATTGACAAGTACGACAAGCGGTGAAATAGATGTATATGTATTTCTAAAAGAGAATGTGACAGATGCCGACCGTAATATCACGCTTTCGCTAAAACCTGCCGCTCAAGGAAATTACAAAGCTAAAGAGTTCTCATTCACGCAATACAGTCCGGCTTGGAACGGCAGTATCGGCGTTGAGCGAATACAAGGGGACGATTATCCATGGGGCTTTAGCTGGGATCCGAATATGAAAATTACCTACAATTTAGGTCGAGGATTAGGGCCTGTCTTAGCGAGCCTATATATAAAGATCTTTGTTAATTACTCGTATGTGACATCAAATTATGGTGGTATATGGAGCGATTTTACAGTCACGATAGATTTCAGTAAAGTTGGAGCGCTTACGACAGCGACAGATTTGAGTGACGGACGTAAAAATACCTGGGAGCTTTATTCTTTCAACGGTTTGAATGACGCGTCGTCGTTGATGGCTCAGATAGAGTCGTGGGGAGGTGTGCCTGATAAAACGCTACCTACAAATCCGAGTGAATTTGCAGCGCGTGCTTGTGCAATGAAAAATAAGTATCGTGTTGAAACCGAGACGAATCTCGGTAATACTGTTTATCGACCCGTGCTTGACCAGGCCAATATGGTGTGGTATCTTCCTGCCCGCAACGAAGCTCCAGAAATGAAAGATGATCTGTCGGGAAATTACTGGACGTCAACAGCCATCACATCACCGGGAACGACGGCTTATAAATACACGGCAGGAGGGTCTACTTCGTCAGAAGGCCGAAACAATGCACTCCACGTCCGCGCCATACGCCAAAGGCAGTAAGCACTAAATCAGTTAATCGTAAAAAAACATTCTAAGAATTACCTAAATTTGGTAATTTTGATGTATCTTTGCAAACTATTTCACCGCTCATGAACGTTATATTCACAGACGATGCTCTCAGAGAGCTGTATGAGACAGGCGCGACAAAAGACAGTAGATATAAGAAACTGGCGCGTAATCGTCGGTTTGTCGAAGCATACATTCAGGTCATAGACCTCATGTTGGCGGTGGATAATGCTGTTGATCTTGCGATATACAGCTATCTGCATTATGAAAAGTTGAAATATAGGCCGGAAAGTTCTGTCAGAATACAGAACCGTCGCGTTGAAAGATTGTTGTTCACGGAACACGAAGAGGGCATTGAAGTAAGACTAATCGAAATAGATTCAAATCGCTATGGCAACAAACGCTAAAGACATAATCGCCGCGCACGCAACCCATCCGGGAGGTGTGTTGAAAAGTGAGCTTCAGGCGAGGGGCATCAAGCAAAAAGATTTTGCCAAAGCCATCGGTATGCCCGCACCGAATCTGAGCGAGCTTATCAAGGGCAAACGTCATGTCACCGAATCTATTGCCATCAAACTTGAAGAGGCTCTCGGCATTCCGTTCCAAACATGGATGAATCTTCAGAACAGGTATCACTATGTAGCCAGACGTAGAGAAGAACTTGATGCGGCGGAAGCGACGGCGGCGCGCGAAGAACAATCGCTTAGATCGCGTCTCAATCTCGCCGAGATATATAAGTATCTTGGGATCAATGCTCTTACTGCAACCGAAAGAGTGGCTACGCTCAAGCATAATCTTGCCATTGACCTTAACGAGCTGCAGGCGATGGAGGTTAATACAGTTGGCTATTTCAAACGGAGTGAGAGGCTGAAGATTGACGAGACAAATATGCGCACATGGCTTTTGCTTGCAAGGTCTGAAGCGGCAAAGACTGGTATTTCAGAGGCTTATACGGTTGAGAAAGGTCTGGTTGCAGCGGCGGAGATTTCTCATGCCGCAAACGAAGGGAGTCTTACGACGGCAATGATGAAAAAGATACTGAACGAGAATGGTATAATTTTCAGTCATGTACCTAAGCTCGACGCGGCACCAATCGATGCCTACTCGGTGATTGTAGGCGAGCATCCGGCCATTGTCGTCACATATCGTTATGATGATATGGACAAACTGGCTTTTGACGTATTACACGAAATCGGTCATATCGTAAACCACCTGACGTCAGGTAAGTCGTATATCGCCGTAGAGCATGACTACTCGGCGCAGTCGTCCGAGGAGCGGCAGGCTGATGAATTTGCAAACGACATGCTGATTGCTCCGGCAACCTGGAAATCAATCATGTCGGCAGGGACTAAAAGCTTGTCGCCCTACGCTGTAGTCAATACGATAGCTGGCGAAGCGCGACGGCATGGCGTCAGTCCGACTATCGCAGTAGCGCGTTATAAGCACGACACACGTTGCTATGCGATACGCGGCTACCGCTCGCCGAAGATTTTTTGAAAATATCGACCGCGTCCGGTGCGGGTGAACAAATCGGGGTGTTTTGCATTTGTTGTTTTTAGGAATGATAAGCAATGAATGTCAAGACGATTTATAATAGATTTTATGATTGGGCATGCCGCCGGCCTGATGCCTTGGCTGTGGTCGGGGACGGCGGCGAGGTGACTTATGGCGAACTCGACGCCATGGCCGGCGCGATTATGTCGAAATTCTATGATGACCATTACGATTTCGTCGGCATAATGATGAGCCACGGAGTCGAAATGATAGCGGCGATGCTCGCCGTTCTGAAAAGCGGAGCGGCATACGTTCCGGCCGAACCGACGCTGCCGCGCGAACGCATCGACTATATGATGCGCACGGCCGGCGCGTGGCTCGTCATCACCGACGACTATTGCCGCGGCCTCTCCGCGTCGAGGCACTTGCCCGACCGCTCGCAGCCCGGCGATATCGCCTATGTGCTTTATACCTCAGGCACGACAGGGCGTCCTAAAGGCGTCGTCGTCGAGAATCATAGCGTCGTGAACTATGCCGAGGCTTTCGAAGCTGAGTTTCGTGTCGGACCCGGTGACGTGATGCTGCAGTATTCGGTCTGTTCGTTTGATATTTTTGTCGAAGAGGTCTTCACGACGCTGCTCAATGGCGCGACGCTCGCCATACCGTCGAAAGCCGTCTGCGAGGGCACTCTTGCCGAGCTGATGGACTTCTGTGAGCGACACGGAGTCACCGAGATCAGCGCTTTTCCTTATCTGCTCGCCGACATGAACCGCTGTCGCTGCTATCCGTCGCGGCTGCGTCTGCTCGTCAGCGGCGGAGACGTAATAAGGGCATCATATATAACATGGTTAAAAGACCGCGATTTTGTCATCTACAACACTTACGGCCCGAGCGAGACGACAGTCTGCGCAACATATTATCGCGTCGACAACGCCGAGGCGCTCGACGACGGCACATATCCCGTCGGCAGGGCTGTCAAAGGTGTCGGCGTGAAAATTCTCGATGACGGACTCAATGAGGTCGCCGACGGTGAGACCGGCGAAATCTGCATCTACGGCGAAGGCGTCGCGCGCGGCTATCTCGGCAATCCGCCCGAGCAGGCCAATTTCGTGACGGCGCCCGACGGGACGAGGATATACCGCAGCGGTGACCTCGGTTATCGCATATCGGACGGCAACATCGCATTTCTGCGGCGCAAGGACAGACAGGTGATGATACTCGGACGTCGCGTCGAGCCTGAAGAGGTCGAGAACGTGCTCAACGAGTCGCCATGCGTCGAGCGTGGTGTCGTCCGCGCATTCACCGACGGGCAGGGCCTGGCATATCTCACGGCCTATTTCGTGCCGTCGCATAAGAACTGCCTTCTAAGCAGAATCAAAGACTTTCTTGCCTCGCGTCTGGCCGATTTCATGATGCCTGAGTTTTTTGTCAGGATGGAGGAGATACCGCTCACGGTGCGCGGAAAAGTCAATGACAGACTGTTGCCAGTCGTAATGAAGGAAGGAGATTTGAAATGAAAGTGATTGTTCAGGAAATAACAGCCGTGCCGACCTTGATGCACTGGCGCAGTGAGGTGATAGAGGGTGTATTCGGCGTGGCGCCGTCGAAGCGCCTGTTGGCAGCCAACCGCCGCTACTACCGTCAGCATATCGCCGACGGCAGCCACGTCGCAGTCGTCGCCGAGGCTGACGGCGAAGGTGTGGGCTGTGGAGCGGTATGTCTTACGGAAGAACTGCCGTCGCCCGACAATCCGTCGGGACGCTGCGCTTATCTGATGAATATTTATGTGCGCGAAGCCTGGCGACGCCGTGGCGTCGGCCATGCGATAGTCAGACGGTTGATAGAAATAGCGCGGGAATCGGGCTGCGACAAGATATATCTCGAAACAACCGACGGCGCACGTTCGTTTTATAGGAGTATCGGGTTTAATGAATTGCCCGGAATTATGAAGTATGCAGACATTCACGATTGACAATCTGAGAGTTGTTGCGGCCGGCGGCACGACTGACCGCATATGTTACATTCTCTATCCGTTCGACGGTCTCAGCGGGTGGATTGAAGAGGCGGCCGAAAAATTCGGCGTGTCGATAGCCGCGCTAAGCGGCATGGACTGGGACGACGACCTCACGCCCTGGGCTGCCAAGGGTGAGCCGCCGGGTTGTCCTGACTTCAGCGGTGACGCCCGGGCGTTTCTTACGAAGCTGACAGACGTGGTATTGCCTGAGGTCGAGCGGCGTACAGGCATATCTCCTGACGCTGAACGCACACTGGCGGGCGTGTCGCTATCGGGGCTTTTTACCCTATGGCAGTGGATGATAGACGATACGTTTGACAACGTTATCAGTCTGTCGGGGTCGTTCTGGTATGATGGCTTCGTCGAATGGGTCAGGTCGAGGCCGGTGCCGAAAAAGTCAGGACGCGCCTACTTTCTGCTCGGCGACAAAGAGGCCAGGGCCAACGTCAAAGCCTTTCAGTCCGTTCAGACCGACACCGTCGAAATTGTCAATTACCTCCATGCCGGCGGCATTGATGACACATTTGAACTCGTTCCCGGCAACCACTACCAATACGGAGAACAGCGCCTCACCCGCGCCTTCACGTGGATGTTCGGCGAAGGAACGAAATCGTAGTCACCGGGCTATAGCTCAATGGTGTGTGGCTCTATTTCAACGTCGTGGTTCGCAAGGGTCTCGACGCAATTGTCGTTCATGCTCATCCGGCGGATACAGCCCATGTCGACCAGAATCTTTGCTTTGGGGTGTTGGCAGGAAAAGTGAGGAGTGTAGCCGCCCGCAGTGTAAAATGTGTATTCTTATAGGGTATATGCCCACTAAACAAACAGCATAGCCTATGGTTGTGATATAGAGTCAGTGAGTTCGTTTACCGGCTATCATGTCGAGCCTTCTGCTGAACCATCGGTAAATCAGCCAGTAGCCGATCACCAATGAAGTAATTAAGATGGATTTGCTCATCGGTGTGAGCAGGCCGTTGCTGCGCAGATATTGGTTGCACAGGGCAATCACGGCTCC
>USIN01000118.1 GCA_900554715.1 uncultured Bacteroidales bacterium | reverse complement strand
TGGCACGGCGCGCCGTCTCCATATCAACACCCGAATCACCGACATACAGTGTCGCCTCCTTGGGCGTCGGACACTCTGTCAGCGCCGCGAACACTATCGACGGGTCGGGCTTCGACGGCATGCCCTCGATATTGCCCAGGACAGCCTTGAACGGTATATCCGGGAAATAATGGCCGATGATGCGGGTCACGGCCTGCTGATATTTGTTTGATGTCACGCCGAGGCTGACGCCGCGCTGTGTCAGTTCGAAGAGCAGGTCCTCGATGCCGGGATAGGGCTTCGTCGCGTCGGTGCAGTGGTCATTATAGTATTCGACGAAAGCCGCGCGGGCTTTCGTGACCGTCGCCTCGTCCTTGGCGTAATCGGGCAGCGCGCGTTCGATGAGTTTCGTTATGCCGTTACCCACCATCATGCGGTACGACAGAATGGCATGTTCGGGATAGCCCAGTGATTTGAGCGCGTGGTTCGTCGCGGCACCGAGATCATCGATGGTGTTGAGCAGCGTGCCGTCAAGATCAAATAATACAAGCGATTTCATAATACGATATAGTGATTGTCAGAACGGATAGCCTACCGAGAAGTGGAAGTTGGCGTCGCGACCCCAGCGCGGATGCAGCAGCGGCCAGCGCTCCTGGTTTATCGCCGGGTTGTAGGCTTTCAGACCGAGGTCGAAGCGCAGCAGGAAGTAGGTGAAGTCCATGCGTATGCCCGCGCCGTATGCCAGGGCTATCTGTTTGTAGAATTTATTGAACTTAAACATGCCGTCAGGCTGGTTTTCATAGTTCTTTATCGTCCAGATGTTGCCGGCGTCGATAAAGAGCGCGCCCTCGAAGACCCAGAAGAGCTTGGCGCGGTATTCGATACTCATGTCGAGACGAATGTCGCCGCACTGGTTGATGAAGTCGTCCACCGAATTCGTCGAGTTGTAGGCGCGTTCTGACGCCCCAGCCTCTGACACCGTTGGCGCCGCCGGCATAGAAGCGCTTCTCGAAGGGCACCATCGACGAGTTACCGTAGGGATAGACGATGCCGAAGCCGCCGTGGAGCGACAGGGCGTTGCGCGAGTTGAAGTTCTTGGTGTAGGTATAGTCGACCTCGCCCTTGACATATTGCGCGAACTGTATGCCGAAAATCTTGTATGCGCCGTCGTGGCGTCGGGCGCCGTCGATCGACGATATGGCGTAGAGCAGGTTGCCCGCCACCTCGGCCGAGGCGCGCAGGGTCGACACCTCGGGCTGTATCGCGAAGGCGTTGAGCGTCGCCGTCGGTATCCGGCGGTTGGTGCGGTAATAGGTATAGCCCATGCGCATTATGAAGTGGTCTTCGTAGCTGTAGCGCAGCAGCGGGTTTGACGGCGCGACCGTGTCGATGAAGTGAATCGTCGAGCGCGGCAGTTTGACGTAGTTGATGTCTATGAAGTCGTAGGTGTGACGGCGTGTGAAGTCGCTCCGGCGCTGCGTCCAGTTATATTTCCATGCCGCGCCGGCGATGACGCGGGTATACTCGGGGCGCTCCTGATAGTTGCCCGTGATGGCAAACTCGGTGTTGGCCATTATGCGCTGCTTGAAGCTCTTCGACACGAAGGGCGCCTCGAATTTCGGGAAAGTGATGCCGACTTCGGCGGCGACCTCGGTGTAGCGGTCGTTGATGATCCCGTTCAGGTTGCCCGAGAGGCTCTCGTAGGCGCCGCGGAGCTTGACGGTCAGCAGCTCGGAGCTGTGGGCGAGATTGCGGTTGAGATATGTCACACCGACGCCGACACCGAGGTCGCCCTCCGAGTTGGTGCCTTCGAGTTCGAGGGTGATGCCCTGTTTCTTGTTGCGCGACACCGTGATGGCCGCGTCGAGCCATGTCTCGCCGCCGATAGTGGCGACGGGCTTCAGCTCGATGTTGATGAATTTGAGTATGCCGAGCTGGCCGAGAGCCTCGTATGTGCGGTCGACGTCGACGCCTCGGTATAGCTCGCCGCCGCGCAGATAGCATTTCTCCTCGAGTATCGCGGGCTTGATGTAATGGTCGCGGCCGTAGACGACCTTGATTGTGCGGTAGTCGACCGTGTCTGCTGCCTCAGACGGCGCCACGGTGTAGAAGATGACGTCGTTGATGCGGTAGATTGTGTGGCGGCTGAGGCTGTCGGCAGGAGTTCCGGGCCTGTGGGCCTTGTCTATAACCATCGTCAGGCCGACATCTTTAGAGCCTCTGACCGTGTCGGCTATAAACGATATGTTGTCTTTGTTGAAAGCATAGTAGCCGTGGTTGCGCAGGGTCTCGGTGATGCGTCCGCGCTCGTTGTCGAGCACGTTGCGGTCGAAGATGTCGCCGGGTCTGATTTTAAGCAGCGCCGAGTCGGCCATGAGCACGTCGCGGATGAGGGTGTCGGCGATGTCGTAGTCTATCGTCGATATGACGTGGGGGCGGCCCGTGGTGATGCGGTAGTCGACCGCCAGACGCTTGGGCTTTTCGACTATGGTGTCGACTTCGATAGAGGCGTCGAGATAACCGCGGTTGACAAGGGCCTGACTGAGCTGCCGGCGTGACGACTCGGTCAGTTCGGGGCTGTAGATGACCGGCGGCTGACCTATGCGCCGTAGCCATCGGTTATACCATTTGGTCGAGTCGCGGCCCGAGAGGCTGTAGGTAGCCAGCTGAAGCTTGGCGAAGCCGAGCACCTTGTGGTTGGGCTGCTGACGGAGGAAATAATACAGCTCGTCGGTCGATATCTTGTCTGAGTCTTCGACCGTTATCGTCACCTTGTCGAGAAGATACTTGTCGTCGGGCACATGCTTGGTCGAGCTGCACGCTCCCAGTGCGGCAGCCATGACGGCAACCGCCAGAATCATCATCAGTGCCGGCGTTTTCTTTTTCACGTTGCAAAGTTACATTTTTTTCTTATTTTTGCACCCAATTATACACGCGATAAGTATTGCATCAGATGAAACTCAACTTCAGACTCTCTCCCACATCGGCCACGACGCTGTTCGTGCTCCTCGTCATACTCTTCATCCCCTGGCTCGGCGAGACCCTTTTCAACTCGAAGGGCGAGCCGCGCGAGGCCATCGTCGCCATGACGATGATTGACCAGGGCAACTGGATTCTGCCCGTCAACTACGGCGGCGACATTCCTTATAAACCTCCGTTCCTTGCGTGGCTGATAGCCATTTTCGCCTACATCTTCAACGGCGGCGTGGTCAACGAGTTTATCTCGCGTCTGCCCTCGGCTCTCGCCGTCATCGCCATGACGATGGCGGGCTATCACTGGGCGCGACGTCAGCGCTCCGAGACCTTCGCCATGGTGATGGCTCTCGTCACCGTCACTTCGGCCGAAGTCTTCCGCGCCGCCATCGCCTGCCGTCTCGACATGGTGCTCACGGCCGCTATCGTCATAGCCCTCTATCTGTTCTATGACCTTCTCGACCGGCGCTGCCGTCACCGGGGACGCAAATATTTCTATATCATTGTGCTGCTGACCTGCGCCGTGCTCACCAAGGGGCCGGTCGGCTCGCTGCTGCCATGTTTCGTCGCCGGAGTCTTCTATCTGCTTCGCGGCGAGCGTTTTCTGCCGACGTTAGGCCGTATGCTCCTGATTGCCGTCGCCGCCATGGCTATCCCGGCTGTCTGGTATTACGCCGCGTCGCTTCAGGGCGGTCAGACGTTCCTCGACCTCGCATACGAGGAGAATATCGGACGCCTCACAGGCACAATGACTTACGAAAGTCACGAAAATCCGTGGTGGTATAACTTCATGACCCTCACCGTCGGCATGCTGCCGTGGACGCTTCTGGCCCTGCTCTCGCTTTTGGCCCGCAAGCATCTGCCCCGGCTGCGATTCAAGCCCTCGGGACTGTTCATGGCTACGACTTTCGCCGTCGTGGTGCTTTTCTACTGCATCCCGGCGAGCAAGCGCAGCGTCTATCTCCTGCCGGTCTATCCCGCGATGGCCTACGGCATCGCTCACATTATCAGCCTCATATCGTGCACCCGCGTCATGAAGGGCTATGCGTGGCTCATGGCCGTCATAGCTTTCATCGCTCCGATAGGTGTCATCGTCGCCAACTGCGTCGACCTCGGCCTCGCTGTCGCCCCCGTGCCGTTCTGGTGCTGGCTCTTCGCCCTGCCGCCGCTCGTCATCGCCGTCGGCTGGTTTATTAACCGCAGCGACTGTGTCTTCTTCACCTTAGGCTCGACTTTCGCCCTCTTCCTCTTCTATGTCGTCACGGTCCAGCCTATGGTTCTCGAAGCCCAGAGCGACCACAAGCTGCTCGACCGCATCGAACAGGCCGCGCCCGAAGGCCCCGTCTACTCGCTGCGCACCGACCGCCTGACGCGATACTACACCCTTAACTTCTACCTCGGCGACCGCATGCGCGTCATCGACTCGTTCGACGACTTCGGACGCCTCGGTCAGGGTGCCGTCATGCTCTTCCCCGAGTGGGCCGACACCACAGGCATTGGCGACCGCTTTGACATCGACCTGCTGACACGCCGCTCGTGTGACAACCGCCGCAAGATTTTCATAGCCGTAAACCGCGCCGCCGGCAATGACTCCGTGCCGGCCGACACGATAAACGCCGTCACACCGTTGCAATGAACCGCCGCTATCTCTTTTTCTGCTCCCACGCCTATGCCTTCGACATCCTGAGGCCGCTCGGCGACGAGATTGTCAGCCGAGGCGACAGCGTCGCGTGGTATCTCGACGAAGGTTGCCCCGACATGCTCGCCGAAGGCGAACGTCGGCTTCTCACCGTCGCCGAAGTCAAGGCTTTCAACCCCCTGGCGGTCTTCGCCCCGGGCAACTATGTCTTCGACTTCTTCCCCGGCGTCAAGGTCTGCGTCAAACACGGCTATGCCATCAACAAACGCGGCTATGCGCGCGACACCCACTTCAAACTCCGCGGATGGTTTGACATCATGCTCACCTTCGGACCCGAAAGCACCGTGCCGTTCAAGGCCCTGGCCGACCGGCTGGGCTATTTCACCACCTATGAGACAGGCTGGCCAAAGGCCGACGCACTGATAGCGGCTCGTCGCCGCGCCGAAGGCATCCGCCGCGACAGACCGTCGGTCTTCGTCGCCTCGACATTCACAAAAAGCATCACACGTCTCAAAGAGCTGTATCCGACCATCGAACGCCTCGCCAAGACACGCGACTGGGAGTGGCACATCACCCGCCATCCCAAACTCGACGACCCCGAGGTCGACAGTCTCTACAGCCGGCTTGCAGCCTGCCGGCCTAATGTCACCTATTATCCCGCCACACCGGGTCCCGACGTCATGGCCGCCAGCGACGTCCTGCTATGCGACGCCTCGAGCATAATACTCGAATACATGCTGCTCGACAAGCCCGTCGTCACCTTCCACAACACCACTCCCGGCCCACATCTCATCGACGTCACCGACGTAGCCGACATCGAGAGTGCCATTGAGACCGCCCTGACGCGTCCCGACAGTCTGATGCAGGCCATGAGGGCCTATCGCGACCGACAGGAAGCCCACACCGACGGCCGTAACTGCGCCCGCATCCTCGACGCCGTCGACGACTTCATCGCCAACCGCAGCGGACACCTCAAGCACAAACCCCTCAACCTCTTCCGCCGCCTGAAAATCCGCTACCGCATCTTCATCAAACCCCGCCTCAGCCACTGAAATATTTGTTTCATATCCGAGCTTCAGCGAGAGACCGCGCCAAATGTCGGCATGATACACAGCCAAACGTCGGCATGAAACTCCGCCAAATAACGGAACGGAGACGCGCCAAATGGCGTAATTGTAAAAATTATTTTATATATTTGCATCGGTAATAAATATTTACAAGGATATGGCCGATAAAAAGAATTACAGACCTCGAATCGCCGACATGACGGTGTCCTCGTTGTATCTGTAGGCTGTCTTAAAGATTAAAGAGCCGGAGGCTTGCAATTTTATTAACCCTGGTGGACTTAAACGTTCCATTGCCGTCCCCGACCTTAAATGACCTCATGCTTCTCTCAATCGCAAAAATTTTTGTCCCGGCTCCGAGCTTCAGCGAGGCATTCTCGAAGCCTCGCAGAGGCGAG
>USIN01000117.1 GCA_900554715.1 uncultured Bacteroidales bacterium | reverse complement strand
TGACTATGCCGGCACAATAAGACTCAACGATATCGACATCATCAGACTCTGTGATGACGCTGACATAAATACTCAATCTAATAATAAAAACTGAACTTATGAAAAAAGTAATTGCAACAACAGCAGCCCCCGGTGCTATCGGTCCGTATAGCCAGGCCATCGACGCAGGTCCATTCGTATATGCTTCGGGCCAGATACCCATCGATCCGGCCACAGGCCTCATTCCCGAAGGCATAAAGGCTCAGACCGCTCAGTCGCTCGCCAATGTCAGGGCTATCCTCGAGGAGGCCGGCCTCTCGCTCGCCAATGTGGTGAAGACAACCGTTTTCCTTGCCGACATGGGTGATTTTGTTCCGATGAACGAGGTCTATGGCGAGACTTTCACGGCTCCTTATCCCGCGCGTTCTGCCGTGGCCGTTAAAGAACTTCCCAAGAAAGTCCTTGTCGAAATCGAGGTTATTGCTGTGAAAGAGCTTTAAGCTTAGTGTTTTAGCAACGTCAACAGGTCGGCGACGACAAATGTGCTTCCGCCGACAAAAATCATATCGCCCTCTTCGGCTTCGGAGAGGGCTTTTTCATATCCTTCGGCTACGCTGTCGAACGCCCGGCCTTCAAGTTCGTGTGCCAAGGCTTTGTTTTTCAGTGTGTTGGCGTCGAGACCTCGTTCGACCGACGGCCTGACAAAATAATAGCGGGCGTCGCCTGGCATCATGCCGAGGATTGACGAGACATCCTTGTCGTTGACAAAGCCGATGACCATATGCAGCCGCGATTTCACATCACGCAACTGTTGCGACAGATATTGCCAGCCGCCCGGATTATGACCTGTGTCGCATATTGTAAGAGGCTCGTCTGAGACCTTAAACCATCTGCCCGTCAGGCCTGTGAGACTACATACACTTGCGAAACCGCGCCTGACGTCGCCGGCTGTGAATTTCACGCCAAGCTCCGACAGCTTTTTCAGAGCGGTGAGTATGGTCGTGGTGTTTTTTGTCTGGCAGTCGCCCGTCAGCTCGCCTTCTATATCGCCCCACGGTGTCGATTTGTATGTAATCGAAAGTGGAGTTTTCACGACGCCGTCAAACATAGCCCTGTCTTCGGCGAATATGATTTCCGAACCGGTCTCGCCGGCCTTTGTGGAGAAAACATCCCTGACACCCGAATCCTCGCCGATGACGACCGGCACTCCGGGCTTGATGATGCCGGCTTTCTCGCCGGCGATGAGCTCTAAGGTGTTGCCTAATAGAGCCGTGTGGTCGAGTGAGATATTCGTGATGACGCTCAGCAGCGGGGTGATGATGTTGGTGCTGTCGAGGCGCCCTCCGAGTCCTACCTCGATTACGGCGATGTCGACGCCATGGCGCGCGAAGTGGTCGAAGGCCATGACTGTCGTCAGCTCGAAGAATGACGGCTGCAGGCCGTCGGCGCGGCTGAGATATGACCCGACAAAGGCCGTGACCTCATCTTCGCCAATCATCTTGCCGTCGATGCGGATGCGTTCGCGGAAGTCGAGCAGGTGGGGCGATGTGAAAAGTCCTGTCTTATAGCCTGCCGACTGAAGCACGGCGGCAAGTGTGTGGGCAGTCGAACCTTTGCCGTTTGTCCCGGCGACATGAATAGTCTTCAGACGTTTGTGCGGCTCGCCGAACATCGCCGCCAGGGCTGTCACAGTGTCGAGTCCAGGCTTGTATGCGCCGGCTCCTTTGTTCTGAAAGACCGGCAGTTGATTAAAGAGATAGTCGATAGTCTGCTTGTAATCCATTATATATCAGAAAATTAAAAAACCGATAACACCCGATGCCACGATGATGGCGATGGGGTGGATTTTGGTGAACAGCACGACGCAGAGGGCCGCGACGGCGATTACGATGCTTTTGATGATGTCGGGCCCGGCGTAGCCGAAGTTTTCGCCGTTCATCAGCAACAGAGCGGCCGAACCGATGAGGCCGACGACGACAGGACGCAGTCCCATGAAGATGCCTTTTATCAAAGCGCTTTCGCGATGGTTTCTGATGAAATGGCTCGCGTATCTGACCAGCAGGAACGACGGGAGCACGACGACTATGGTGCAGAGAAGAGAGCCGAGGATACCCCACAGCGGCGATGCGAGTGCCGGCGATGAGTGTATCGGCGCGACATAGCCTATATAGGTTGCCGAGTTGATTCCGATAGGGCCGGGGGTCATCTGCGAGATGGCGACTATGTCGGTAAACATCTTTTCGGTGATCCATCCCGGAGACACGATTTCGTTCTCGATGAGGGCGAGCATGGCATAGCCGCCGCCGAATCCGAAGAATCCGATTTTAAGGTAGCTCCAGATAAGTTTCAGATATATTCCCATAGCCGTTTATTTTTCAGATGTTTTTCGGGCGTTTCTGATGCTGCGCGTCATTATGGCCCAGCCGATGAGACCGCCTGCGACGATGTAGAGTATAGGGTTTGAGAGATATGGTATCTTCGACCAGATGAGCAGTGCGACAGCGACAGGAATCCATACGGTCTTCCAGGAAAGGCCGGCCGACTTGGCCGATGTGATCACCGGCGCGACGATAAGGGCGACCACAGCGGGTCTGATGCCTTTGAATATGCTTGATATGACCGGATTTCCCGTGATAAGATCGGGGGTCAGAAACATCGCTATCAGCAATATTATCAGAAAACTCGGCATTATAGTGCCGGATGCGGCCGCCAGACTGCCTTTCAGCGATCTCAGTTTGTCGCCGATGACAACCGAGATATTGACGGCGAGTATGCCCGGCATCGACTGTGCGACAGCGAGCAGATCAAGAAATTCGGTCTTGTCTATCCATCTGTGTTTGTCGACAATCTCACGTTCGATGATGCTTATCATCGCCCAGCCGCCGCCGAAGGTAAAGGCGCCGATCTTGAAGAATGTAGTAAACAGTTTGAGTAATAATGACTTCTCGGCCATTGCTTGAAAATTTCATTTTTACTCGGCAAAATTACTAAAAACCGCCGATTATATTGCTCCAATCGGGATATAATTACTATTTTTGTAAGATAAATGATTTAGACAGCTGATTTTATTAATCAAATATATAAATAGCTAAAACACAAATATATGGAGCTGAGCCAACAAGTATCTGACATATTCGCCGAACGTTTTGGCTGCCATGGCGACAGGTTTGCTTCGGCCGGACGAATCAATCTGATAGGCGAGCACACCGATTATAACGGTGGTTTTGTCTTTCCCGGTGCTATCGACAAGACTATAGTGGCCGAAATCAAGGCTAACGATACTGATACAGTGAGAGTATTCTCAGTTGACTGCGACGAATACGCCGAGTTTGGTCTCGAAGAAAATGACAAGCCCGCTCAGGCGTGGGCCCGCTATATCTTCGGCGTCTGCCGCGAGATAATCAAGGCCGGAGGCCTGATAGGTGGCTTCGACGCCGTGTTTGCCGGAGACATACCTCTCGGCGCCGGACTCAGTTCGTCGGCCGCGCTCGAGTCGTGCTTCGCTTTCGCGCTCAACGAGCTCTTCAACGGCGGCTCGATCGACAAATTCAAGCTTGCGCTCATCGGTCAGGCGACCGAGCACAACTACTGCGGCGTCAACTGCGGCATCATGGATCAGTTTGCCAGCGTCTTCGGCCGCAAAGACAATCTGATGCGCCTCGACTGCCGTTCGCTCGAATACGAATATTTCCCCTTCAAACCGGTGGGTTACAGCCTGCTGCTGATCGACTCGCTTGTCAAGCATCAGCTTTCAGACTCGCCATATAACAAACGCCGCGAGTCATGCGAGCGCGTCTCGGCGCGTCTCGGCATCGACACACTGCGCGACGCCACGATGGAGATGCTCGACGCCGTCAAAGACGATATTTTTGACGAAGACTATCGCCGCGCCCGCTTTGTTATCGGCGAGAAGGAGAGGGTGCTCGATGTCTGCGATGCCCTCGGCGCCGGCGACTACGAGAGAGTGGGGCGCGATATGTATGCCACCCACGAAGGTCTGTCGCGCGACTATGAGGTCAGCTGCGAGGAACTTGACTTTCTCAACGACCTTGCCCGCGAGTCGGGTGTCACGGGTTCGAGGATAATGGGCGGCGGCTTCGGCGGCTGCACAATCAACCTTATCAGCGACGACCTCGTCGACAGCTTCAAGGACACGGTGCGCGCCCGTTATAGTGCCCGATACGGCTTTGAACCCAAGTTCTACGACGTCGTCATAAGTGACGGCGCCCGTCGGCTCGACTGAAACTAAACCAACACTAAGAATATAATAACAATTAAAGAAAAGATATGAAAAAAGAAACGATTCTAATTTCCGGCGGTACCGGTTACATCGGCTCGCACACATCGGTCGAGCTCGTCGAGGCCGGCTATGACATCGTCATAATCGACAACTTCTCGAACTCCGACGCCGGCGCTCTCGATGGCGTCAAGAAGATTCTCGGCCGCGATGTGACATTCGAGGAATGCGACACCTGCGACAAAGCCGCTCTGCGCAAGGTCTTCGAGCGTCATCAGTTTAACACAGTCATCCATTTCGCCGCCTACAAGGCAGTCGGCGAATCGGTCGACGACCCGCTGAAATACTATCAGAACAATCTCGTTTCGTTCATGAATATAGTTGAGATGATGAAGGAGTTCAATCGCCCCAACATCCTCTTCTCGTCATCGGCTACAGTCTACGGCGACGCAGAAGATCTGCCAGTCACTGAGCAGACTCCCCGTCAGCCCTCGACTTCGCCCTACGGCAACACCAAGCAGATTGCCGAAGACATCCTTCGCGACTGCTGCCGCGCATACGCCGGCCTCTACGGCATAGCTCTCCGCTATTTCAACCCCATAGGCGCACATCCCTCGGCTCTCATCGGCGAGCTTCCCCGCGGTGTGCCCAACAACCTCCTGCCTTATGTTACCCAGACTGCTGCCGGCATCCGTGAGTGCCTGAGCATCTTCGGTAACGACTACGACACGCCCGACGGCACCTGCCTCCGCGACTATATCGACATCGTCGACCTCGCCAAGGCCCATGTCGCAGCCGTCAACCGCATGACAGGCCACAAGATGGAAGAGAAATACGAGATCTTTAACGTCGGTACCGGCTCGCCCGTATCGGTCCTCGAACTTATTACCCGCTTCGAGGCTGTCAACGACCTCAAGCTGCCCTACAAATATGTAGGCCGTCGCGCCGGCGACATCCCCGCAATCTGGGCCGACACCTCGCGCGCCAACGCTGTTCTCGGCTGGAAAGCCGAACGCTCTCTCGACGAGACTCTCCGCTCGGCATGGGCCTGGGAGAAGCATCTTCGCAATCTTTAACCTTACCGCGGCCATGGCTGTCAGAACTAAGCGTCAGCTGTGGCCGTTATTGTATAATAACCATAAAAACAACCGAATATGAGAAAGAACCTGGGCTCGAGACCCCTGTCATATCCGCAGCCGGTCTTCATTATCGCATCATACAATCCCGATGGTACCGCCGACGCCATGAATGCCGCATGGGCAGGCATCAGCGAGCACAACATGGTCAGCCTGTGCCTCAGCGCTTCGCACCGCACAGTCAAGAACATCCTCGACCGCAAGGCCTTTACCATCAGCATGGGTCAGGCGCAATATGTCAAGGCCTGCGACTATGTCGGCCTCGTCTCGGGCAACCATGTGGCCGATAAATTCGAGCGCGCCGGCTTCCATGCCGAGAAATCGACCTTTGTCGACGCGCCGCTCATCAAAGAACTCGCCGTCGCCATGGAATGTCGACTCATCGACTACGACGATAAGACCTGCATCATGCGATCCCTCCCATCAGCCAGATGGCCGCCATCATGCCCAGTGCAAGGACTGCGGCCATCAGAATGGCCTCCACCAGCCGCAGAGAGCCGGAAATGATATCGCCAAGCAGGATATCCCGGATGGAATTTGTCAGCATGATGCCGGGGATCAGCAGCATGATGATGCCAATGAGGATCTTGTCTGCGTGGAGCTGCGGCCCGATGCGGCAGAACAGCAGGGTGGAAATGCCGCAGCAAAATGAGGCGATGAACTGAAATTCCACGCCGTTCATGCAGAACGGTGCAAGGCAGCGCTCCATCCAGAAGA
>USIN01000116.1 GCA_900554715.1 uncultured Bacteroidales bacterium | reverse complement strand
GCGGCAACGAAATCGTCCTTCGCGCGCTCGCCGAGGCCGGTCTCATCAAAGCCGACCGCACACCCAAACCCATCATCCTCGACTTCAACGCCGTGTGGTGTGGTCCGTGTCAGGAATTCGCGCCCGTTTTCGAAGCTGCCGCCGAGAAATACGGCGACAAAGTTGACTTTATCTCTGTTGATGTCGACAAATATCAGGACCTCTCAGGTCTGATGGGCGTCGAGAGCATCCCCAACGTCATCGTGCTCAACGCCGACGGCAGCCTCAACCGCAACATCGTCGGCACCGGCGACCTGCTCCCCGCCGAGAAATTCGACGCCATTGTGACATCATTGCTCTGATTCAGACAAAAATTACTGAATAGCAGATCATTATCGTCGTTAATGACCCTAATGACCTTACCCGTCCGCCAATGACTGAGAAACAAATCCTTGAAGCCGCGCGCAAAAGCCTCGGCATCGAAAGCCTCAACCCGCTCCAGCTCGCCGTCAGTGCCTCGACGGCGAGCCGGCTTATCATACTCGCGCCGACAGGCAGCGGCAAGACTCTCGCCTTCACCCTGACGATGCTGCGCGACATCAATGCCTCACGTCAGGGTGTCAAGGCCGTCGTCATAGCTCCGTCACGCGAGCTGGTGATACAGATTGCCGGCGTCGTGCGCCCTCTGGCGCTGCCGATGAAGACCGTAGCGCTATATGGCGGCCACAGCTTCGCCGACGAACGCAGCTCACTGAGTGTCACTCCCGACATCATCATCGCCACACCCGGCCGACTGCTCGATCACCTCAACCGCGACACCATCGGCCTAATCGAGCCCCGCGTCGTCGTCCTCGACGAATACGACAAAGCTCTCGAGCTCGGTTTCCACGACGAGATGCGACGTGTCGTACGACGCCTGGGACGCCCGCGGCACATCATCCTGACCTCAGCCACCCCTCTTGCCGAAGCCCCCGACTTCATCGACCTCACAGGCGCCGAGACCGTCGATTTCTCAGACACGTCGCAGCCCGACATCGCCGTGGCACGCGTCGCCTCGCCCGAGCGCGACAAGCTCGACACACTCATGAAACTTCTCGCAGCGCTGCCCGACGGCAAGACAATCGTCTTCGTCAACCACCGCGAGAGCGCCGAACGCGTCTACGACGCCCTGCGCCGCAAAGGCTTTCCGGCAGCTCTCTACCACGGAGGACTCGAGCAGCTCGCCCGCGAGCAGGCCCTCATCATGGCCGACAACGGCAGCGCTCCCATCCTCGTCACCACCGACCTCGCGTCGCGCGGTCTCGACCTCGACAGCGTCCGCTCCATCATCCACTACCACCTGCCCGTCTCGGCCGAAGCCTGGACACACCGCAACGGCCGCACGGCCCGCGCCGGCGCCTCGGGCGACGTCTATGTCATTACCGGCCCCGGTGAAAAGACGCCCGACTACGTCGTCTTCGACCGCGACGCCGACATCTCAACACCGGCCGACAACCCCATACGCGCCTCGAAGACAACACTCTATATCGATGCAGGCAAGAAAGAAAAAATCTCGCGCGGCGACGTCGCCGGCTACCTCATCGCCGCAGGCAACATGCCGCCCGAAGCCATCGGGCGCATCATCGTCAAAGATCACGCCTCATATGCCGCCGTCGACCGCAGCGTCGCCGGCGCCCTCCTCGAAGCCGTCAAAGGCCGCAAACTCAAAAACCGCCGCGTCCGCGTCACCGTCGCAAAACCCTGACCCGACGCTCGATGTACGAAGCACAATGCACAATCTTTGTTAGGCATAATCGCGGTTCTCTTTGAGGAACTTGAGCAACATCCGATGACCGGTACAGGTCAGGTCGAGCAACTTAAAGGTGATTTAGCGGGATTATGGAGTCGGCGAATCGACAAAGGCAACCGACTTATTTATCGCATTTAAGACGAAATTGTAACCGTCTTCGTAGTATCGCCAAAGGCCATTACGGCTCGAAATAGAATAGCGATAATTCCAGCTAACAGATTAGGTTCCAAGGCTGAAGCCCATGGTCCATATCGCCTGCAAGGCGATGATTTTACTTTCACTATCAATTCATTTTACTCAAAACTTGTCCATTCCAAAGATTGTTTATAACTTTGTCACCACGGTAATAATTACAATGGTGACAAAATTATGAAATTCTATAATCGCACTAAAGAAATCGAGGAGCTAAGGCGCATACAATCGCGTGCATTTGAATCCCGTTCGTGGATGACGGTCATAACCGGACGCCGACGCATCGGCAAGACATCGCTCGCGCTGCGGGCTACTCAAGGTGAGTACCCCACTGTATATCTGTTTGTAAGCAGAAAAAACGAGGCAGCCCTGTGCGAGGAATTTGCCGGACTGATAGCTACGGCACTCGGTTGCTATGTGCCGCAGGAAATAAAATCGTTTCAATCCTTATTCCGTATGTTGATGGAGCTTGCCAAGACCCGCAAGTTCAACCTGATTATAGATGAGTTTCAGGAATTTTTCAATATCAACCCCTCGGTTTTCAGCGACATGCAGAACATCTGGGATACATACCGCAACGAAACGCATGTCAACCTGCTGCTCATGGGTTCGGTCTACTCAATGATGCACAAGATATTTGAAAGCTACCACGAACCATTGTTTGGCAGGGCAGATGCAACCATTCGACTGAGCGGCTTCGGCACAGAGACCATGAAGGAGATTATGCACGATTTTCGTCCCGACCACTCAAACGACGACCTGCTCGCCTTCTATTGCGTCACCGGCGGTGTGCCGAAATACATCGAGATACTATGCGAAGACACCGATTTATCGGTCAAGGGTATGATCGACTACATCGTCAGAGAAAATTCGCCTTTTATTAACGAAGGCCGCTCACTTCTGATTGATGAATTCGGCAAAGATTACGGCCTTTATTTCTCAGTGCTCAACTGTATCGCCTCAGGCATAAACACCCAAGGGGCTATCGAAAACACTTTGGGCGGCGTGACCGTTGCCGGGCATCTGAAGCGCCTCATTGAAGATTACTCGCTTATTAAACGAGTCCGCCCGATAATGTCTAAGCCTCGCTCACAGAACGTCCAATATGAAATTACTGACAACTTCCTGAAATTCTGGTTCAACTACTTCGACCGCAACCAAACCTTAGTCGAGCTGAATAACTTCGAGCGGCTTCGAGACATCGTTTTCTCTGATTATCCGACCTTTTCAGGCCATGCGCTCGAAAAATGGTTCCGTCTAAAGATGATAGAGAGTCACGAATTTTCTGATCTTGGCTCATGGTGGGAGCGCAAGAAAGGCAAAGACGCCAACGAGATTGACATCGTCGGCATCAAAATCGACGGCAAAACAGCCTTAGCCGCCGAAGTTAAGCGCCAGCGACGCAACTACGACCACAAGGACTTTATGGCAAAAGTCAACCACCTGAAAGCCACCCTGCTGTCCAAATACCAAATCGAAACCAAGCTGCTCACTTTGGAAGATATGTGACATAAAAGCGCCGGTGCCACCCTGCCGTTATATGTTATTGAGCAGTTTTAGGGTTTTGGGCGAGGAATAATTTTGTGGGGTCGGAAATAGTTGTTAATTTCGTGAAAATAACTGACACGAGTCGAATAAACATAACTAAAACCTATATCATAACCCACTTTTTTACGACATGAGTTACCTCAAGTTTGACAAGAACCTCCTGATCAATCTCGAGCAGTCGCTTCCCAAAGAAATGTTACGCACCAATCAGGCCGGCGCATATCACTGCACCTCGCTTGTCGGCTGTAACACCCGCAAGCAGCACGGTCTGCTTGTGATACCGCTGCCCGACAAGGGCAACAAACCCTTTGTGATGCTGTCGTCGCTCGACGAGACGGTCATTCAGCACGGAGCGCCGTTCAACCTCGGCATCCACCGCTACAAAGGAGGCGTCTACAGTCCTAACGGACACAAGTATATCCGCGAGTTTGACTGTGAGAGCGTGCCCCGCACGACCTATCGCGTCGGCGGCGTCATCCTCACAAAAGAAAAAATATTCATCTCGGAGGAAAACCGCATTCTCATACGCTATACCCTCGTCGAGGCTCACTCGGCCACGACCCTGCGCTTCCAGCCCTTCCTCGCTTTCCGCGAGAGCAACAGCCTGTGTGTCGCCAACGACGCCATAAACCGCGAAATCATACCCTGCGACAACGGCGTGGCAAGCTGCCTCTACGACGGTTTCCCGACGCTCTACATGCAGTTCAGCCGCAAACCCGTCTGGGTCGACAAGGCCGACTGGTACCGCGACATCGAGTATGTCAAAGACCTCGAGCGCGGTGTGCCTTACACCGAAGACCTCTGGGTGCCCGGCTATTTCGAGGTGCCTATCAAGAAAGGCGAATCGATAATCTTCTCGGCCGGCATCTCTGAAATCAAACCCCGCTCGCTCGCCAAGATGTATGAGGCCGAGATAGCCTCGCGCACTGCCCGCACGAGCTTCTACAACTGCTTGAAAAACGCCGCCAAACAATTCTATCTCAGACATAAAGGCAGCGACAACATGTATGTCATCTCGGGATATCCCTGGGGCGTCGTGCTTGCCCGCAACACTTTCATGGCCCTGCCGGGTCTGACACTGGCGATCGACCACCGCGCCGACTTCGAGGCCATCATGGCTACGGCCAAACGCGCGCTGACCCACTTCATGGCCACCGGCGAGCTATCAGACCGCATCCAGGGTATCGACCTCCCCGACATACCTCTCTGGGCCATCTGGGCTATCCAACAATATGCCAAGAGCATAGGAACGCCCGCAGCCCGCGAGCACTATACAACCTTCGTCGGCGAAATCCTCGACTATATCCTCGACAACGGACACCCCAACCTGCGTGTCAACCCTGACAACGGCATGGTGATGACCCTCGGCACGACGTCGCCCGTCTCATGGATGAACTCGACCCTCGACGGCCGTCCCGTCATACCTCGCTCGGGCTATCTGGTCGAATTCAACGCCCTGTGGTATAACGCCCTGATGTTCGGCGCCGCCCTCACCGAGGGCAATCCCGACTTTGACGGCCGCCGTGACCGCTGGACAGAGACGGCTGAGAAGATGAAAGAACCCTTCGTCACGACCTTCCTCAACGACAGCGGCTACCTCTACGACTATGTCGACGGCAACTACGCCGACCCGTCGGTGCGTCCCAACATGGCTGTCGCCATCGGCCTCGACTACTCGCCGCTCGACCGTCGCCAGCGCAAGAGCGTGCTCGACGTTGTCACCCGCGAACTGCTGACCCCCAAGGGCCTGCGCAGCCTCTCGCCCAAGAGCTACGGTTACCGTCCCAACTATCTCGGCTCGCCCCGCGACCGCGAACTGGCGCTTCATCAGGGTCCGGCACGTCCGTGGCTGATGGGCTTCTACGCCGACGCCTATCTGAGAGTGTTCGGCATGAGCGGCGTCAGCTATATCGACCGCATGCTCATCGGCTTCGAGGACGAGATGCCCAACGGCTGCATCGGCTCGCTCTCGCAGCTCTATGACGGCAACCCGCCCTTCAGCGGCCGCGGCGCCATATCTCACGCCACAAACGTGGCCGAAGTGCTCCGCACACTCAGGACACTCAAGCGCCTGAGCATTGACAATTAACTAATCTCCTAACATCCAGATATATCTTCAACATGAAAGCATTAATGTTCGGATGGGAATTTCCCCCTCATATCGCAGGCGGTCTGGGTACGGCCTGCTACGGCATGACGCGCGGGCTGGCGCGAAACGATGTCAACGTGACCTTCGTCATGCCCCGTGCCACCGGAGACGAAGACCAGAACTATGTGCGCGTGGTCAACGCCAGCGACGTGGAGACGCTCTTCGGCGCCGCCTCCGGCGATACGGAGGAGCTGTGGAAGAAGATGTCGTTCATCCGCATCGACTCGAACATGGTCCCCTACGTCTCGCCCGAAGAGTACAAGTCCTATCACGACGAGTACGTCCGCACGGGACACAAGACGTGGGAGACGACCGACCTCTGGAAGCAGCGCTACACCTTTTCGGGCAAATACGGCGCGAACCTCATGGAGGAGGTGGCGCGCTATGCGATGGTGGCCGCGCAGGTGGCCCGCGATC
>USIN01000115.1 GCA_900554715.1 uncultured Bacteroidales bacterium | reverse complement strand
GAGGAGCGGAGACTGATGTACGTGGCCGTGACCCGCGCCGCCTCGATGCTCTATCTCTCGGAAGCCGAGGGCTACCTCAACGACAACGGCGCTCTGAAATATCCGTCGCGCTTCATCACGGAGATTCCCGACGACCTGCTCACCGTTGAGGGGGACCCGGACCCGACGCTTTTCGAAGGCACCCGCGACATGGTGGCTCTCCTCGAGCAGGAACTTGGAGAAGGCGACCACGCGCCGATGCCAGCCGGCACCGAGGTTGAGCACAAAGTGTTCGGACGCGGAGTGATAGTCCGCTTCGACCCCGCCTCTCAGAGCTACCGCGTCCGTTTCGGCGTAACCGAACGCGACCTTGTGGCCCGTGTGCTCCACCCGCTGTAATCTCTGCCGCGGAGTCCTGTTTGCGAACCGTCACCAAGTTTCAGCTTAGGCAAAACAATAACCAAAACTCAGATAATGAAAGTGACCTTAAAGACACTTGCTATGACAGCAATCCTGCTGACTCCGGCCTCCTTCCAGGCCGCCGCTCAGACCAACAGCACCTACGACAGCCAGTTCATCTCCTGGCCCACCTATAACGGCGATGACCTCGAGCTCTCCGTCAGCGACAGCGGCACGGCATTCCGCCTGTGGAGTCCCAAAGCCGAGGAGGCTGTAGTGAATCTCTACGACAACGGCCACACCGGCAAGCCCTGCTCCACCCTCCCCATGAAGTTCGACGCAGCCACCGGCACATGGTCGGTGTCGGTGCCCGAAAAACTTTACGGCAAGTTCTATACATTCCGAGTAAAGAACGGCGGCAAATGGCTCGCCGAGACCCCGGGCGTATGGGCGAAGGCCGTGGGCGTGAACGGTAAACGGGGTGCCATCATCGACTTCGCAGCAACCAACCCCGAAGGATGGCAGCAGGACTGCGGCCCGGAAGTGAAGAACTTCACCGACGTGGTGCTCTACGAGATGCATCACCGAGACTTGTCGATGGATCCCTCATCGGGCATCGCCAACAAGGGTAAGTTCTTAGCTCTCACCGAGGAGGGAACATTCTCCCCGCTCGGCGAGAAGACCGGCATCGACCATCTCAAGGAACTGGGCATCACGCATGTACATATCCTACCCTCATACGACTACAATTCGGTGGATGAGGCCAACCTGCAGAAGAACCAGTACAACTGGGGATACGACCCGCAGAACTACAACGCGCCCGAGGGCAGCTACTCAACCAATCCCTCCGACCCCGCCACACGCGTACGCGAGATGAAGGAGATGATCAAGGCACTGCACGACGCCGGAATCGGCGTGGTGATGGATGTGGTCTACAACCACACCGCCGAGAACGACGGCTCCAACTTCGAGCTGACGGCCCCGGGCTATTATCACCGACACTGGAACGACGGCAGCTATGCCGACGCCTCGGGCTGCGGCAACGAGACAGCCTCAGAGCGCCGGCAGATGCGCGATTTCATCGTTAACTCGGTGAAATACTGGGCTAAGGAATATCACATCGACGGTTTCCGCTTCGACCTCATGGCCATCCACGACATCGAGACGATGGACAGTGTCGCAGCCGCCCTTAAAGAAATCAATCCCTCGATTTTCGTCTATGGCGAGGGCTGGACTGCCGGCGATTCGCCCCTGCCCGTAGAGCGCCGCGCTCTTAAAGAGAATGTAGCCAAGATGGAAGGCATCGCAGTCTTCAGTGACGATATCCGCGACGCCGTAAAGGGCCACTACAGCAACGCCGCCGACCGCGGTTTCGCCACCGGCAAGCCCGGCAATGAAGAGACCGTCAAAATCGGCATCGTAGCGTCGACGGCCCATCCGCAGGTCGACTACAGCAAGGGCAACAACTCGAAGTTTGCCTATGCCTCGGCGCCCACACAGATTATTAATTATGTGTCATGCCACGATGATCTTACTCTCACAGACAAACTTGCCAAATCGATGCCCGGCTCGACCGAGGCCGACCGTCAGCGCGCGGCCCGTCTCGCCCAGACCATCGTCTTCACCTCGCAGGGCACTCCCTTTATGTTTGCAGGCGAAGAAGTCTTCAGAAACAAGAAAGGCGTACACAACTCTTATAAATCGCCCGACTCGGTCAACGCCATCGACTGGACTCTCAAAGACACCAACCGCGAGCAGTTTGACTATTACCGCGAGCTTATCAAGCTGCGCAAGGCTCACCCGGCCTTCCGCATGACGACGGCCGACGCCATCGCCCGTCATATCAAATTCGACAAGACCGACCGCGACAATCTGATTTCATATTCGATCAAAGACAACGCCAACGGCGACGAGTGGAAAGAAATCAAGCTTGTCTTCAACGGCTCCGGGCAGCCCGAGGAGGTCAAGATAGCCAAAGGTGACTGGATTGTCATCGCCCGCGACGGCAAGATCAACGCCGACGGCGTGGGCGACTTCAAAGGCGGCAAGATTACCGTTGAACCGACATCAGCACTTATCCTCGCGAGAAAATAAGCCATAGACCGACAATAGCATTATCGCAGGCGGCGCAATGAAAAACGTCGCCTGCGATTTTTTTGCCTCATTATAATATAATCTGTAACTTTGCGTAGAAAATAACAGATATCGAAAATATGAAAAAGCTTTTAATCATAAGCGCGCTTTCAGCCGCTCTCCTTTGCTCTTGCGGCGGCAACGGCGCTGCCGATAAGTCGGGCAACGCATGCTGCGACTCGGTCACCGAGTGTAATATGGCGAAACTTCCGGGCAAATGGTGTTTTGTCACCATCGCCAATGACAGTGTCAGACTCGACGAAGCGCTTATCGATTCGATAGGCGCAGGTCAGGGCATAGTCTTCGCTCAGGATTCGACCTATTCGGTCGTGACAAACTGCAACAGTATCGGCGGCAGTTACACAGCCACATGCGATTCAATCGTTTTCGGCGACGGTTTTATGACCGAGATGGCCTGCGACAACATGCAGGTCGAAGACGCCGTTAGATTCATTCTGCCCAGACTCAACGCCTACAGCATCGAGTCTGACAGCATCCTACGTATCACTTCAGACGACGACAATTGTTTCATCGTTCTTAAAAAGGCAGAATAAAAGGTGCCGTCGTTCCTGCAACTCGAAAAAGTCACCAAAAGCTACGGTGACCGCCTGCTTTTCGGCGACATAACCTTCGGCATCGACGAAGGTGATAAAATCGGTCTGATAGCCAAGAACGGCACGGGCAAGACAACGTTGCTGCGAATCATCGCCGGCGTCGAGTCGGCTGACAGCGGCGACGTGGTGTTCAGAAACGGCCTTAAAGTCGCTTTCCTCGAGCAGATGCCTGTCTTTGTTCCCGGCAGCAATCTTATCGATGCGTGCCTGAAAGACGGCGGTCCGACCGCCGAAGTCGTCAGACGCTATGAAAAGGCTCTCGCCGGCGGCGATTCGGTCGAAATCAACGCTGCGGTCCACGAGATGGACAACGCCCGCGCATGGGACTATGAAGACCGTCTCAAGCAGATGCTGTCGCGTCTCGAACTCAACGACATCACCGCCTCGGTCGACCATCTCTCAGGCGGCCAGCGCAAGCGTCTCGCAATCGCCCGGATGCTGATGCAGGAACCCGACATGATTATTCTCGACGAGCCGACAAACCACCTCGACATCCCGGTCATCGAATGGCTTGAGGCTTATCTCAAGCGCTCGAGGGTCACATTGCTCATGGTGACACACGACCGCTATTTTCTCGACCGTGTCTGCAACCGCATCATCGAGCTTGACAACCGCACGGCCTATGCTTACGACGGCAACTATGACTACTATCTGCGCCGCCGCGCCGAGCGCATAGAGGCGATGTCGGCCGAGCTTGCCAAGGTCAAGAATACCCTGCGCCGCGAGCAGGAATGGATGAGCCGCCAGCCGCAGGCGCGTGCCGGCAAAGCCAAATACCGCATCGACCAGTTCTATGACCTCAAGGACCGCTCGCGCGTCGACCTGTCGGACAAAAATGTCACCCTCGAGGTGAAATCATCGTATATCGGTTCTAAAATCTTCGAAGCCAAAGGTATATCGAAAAGCTTCGGCGACAAGAAGATTCTTGACGACTTCAATTATACCTTCGCCCGATATGAAAAGGTCGGCCTCGTCGGCGCCAACGGTGTCGGCAAATCGACCTTTGTCAAGATGCTGCTCGGTCTGGTGAAGCAGGACGCCGGCGAGTGGAACGTCGGCGAGACCGTCCGCTTCGGCTATTACAGCCAGGACGGTCTGTCGTTTGACAACAACAAGAAAGTAATTGACGCCGTCACCGAGATTGCCGAAGACATCGATGTCAACGGCCGCTCGGTAGCGCCGATGCAGTTCCTTCAGAAATTCCTCTTCTCGGTTCCCGACCAGCAGAAATATATCCACACACTCAGTGGCGGCGAGCGCTGCCGTCTGCATCTCGCGACGATATTGATGCGTCAACCCAATTTCCTTATCCTCGACGAGCCGACAAACGACCTTGACATCGTCACGCTCGGCATCCTTGAGGAATATCTCGCCGACTTCAAGGGCTGTGCGATAATCATCAGCCATGACCGCTATTTCCTCGACAATGTCGTCGACCATCTCTTTGTTATGCAGGGCGATGGCGTCGTCAAGGACTTCCCCGGCTCATACAGCGAATATCGCGAATATTTCGCCTCGCTCGAGAAAAGCGAGGCCGAGCGTGACGCCCGCACCGATAAAAAGCCACAGGAGCGTCATCGTGCAGAGCGCGCCGAGAAGATGACCTTCAAGGAGCGCCGTGAATTCGAGTCTCTGACAGCAGAAATAGAGAGTCTTACCGCTGAGAAAGCTGAGCTCGACGCCTTGTTCAACAGCGGTGAGGTTATTGGCGATATTGCCGACAAATCAGCGCGTTACAACGTTGTCTGCGAGCTCCTCGATGAGAAGGAAATGCGTTGGCTCGAGCTCTCTGAAAAATCGTAATGTCTTGTCCGACGGGTAGACGAGGATGTTTTCGCCTGTCACGTTGGCCTGCATCAACGGCGCGTCGTCGTGATGGTCGGTAAGAACGTAATTAAGTTTCAGACCGTTGGTTTCAAGCCATAGACTGACGCGACGCAGCTTTTCTTCCCCTCGGCATTCGAGGCGTTCGGCGTTCTCGTCCATTGCCGTTGCGACAAATTCTCCGTTCCATATTGCCGGTATATAGAAATCGGCGGCTGCCGAGGCCAGCAGTATGCGGTCACCTGCAGCGAGGCGACGGTCGAGAAAGCGCCTGACGTCGGTGTTTACAGATTCTTTGATGTAGGTCCCGAATGAATTCAGCAGTTCGGTGTCTCTGCCTATAAGCCGCAGAGCATTGAATTTCATAGTCCTGTGGCTTATCAGTCTCAGGCGTCTCATCGCGACAAGTGCCGCTACGGTCGTCGCGGATGCAATTTTCCCCCTTGACAGCAGTCGTCTGAAACCGAGTCTGATATATGCCTTCAGTGTGTTAAGCCTGCAGTAAGTGCCATCGAGGTCGACGACCGTGGCTCCGGCCTGGCTGTCTAATTGTCTATCGACCACGGGAATCTTATAAGCGTGCGGTTGTTATAAATGTAGTAATCCGGCATTATCAGCGGTTTGACAGATGTTATGGTTATAACAGCCATTCTGACATCTGCTCCGGAATTGGAATGCTTTATCTTGTCAAACACGGCTTTGAGCGTTGCGCCGGTATCGACGGCGTCGTCGATTATCAATATGCGTCGGGCTGTCTTACATTCGTCGGGGAGTACGATTTCCACATGTTCCATGTGATTGTCGCGGTGCATCAGATAGCGTGCCTCTAATTTGCGGAATCTGTCGTTTAGTCCGCGGGGCATTTTACTGAACAGAGGTTTGAAAAGCCGCTTGATTTTACCGCCCTTGGCTTTGCGTATCAGTATGATATTGCGGTGCTTATCTTTAGAACATGCGATTTCGGCCATTACGTCGCCGCCGCGCGGGATGCTCACCGTCAGATCAGGTTCAAACCCGTCGTCTGTCGCTTTTTGCAGCAGCCTTTTGCAGTGTTCGGCAAATGTTTCGTCGTTTAATGTCAGTATTTTGAAAGCCATCGCGATAGGGATATTATTGTTTTGGGGCCGCCGTATGACATTATTATACCGATTTTATTCTTGAGCCTGACTTTCG
>USIN01000114.1 GCA_900554715.1 uncultured Bacteroidales bacterium | reverse complement strand
CGCTGACCGATACGGGCGTCGAGCTGAAGATGAACGGCATCATGCCGAAGATAGAGAAGACTATCCAGACGATTGATGTCAGCAGGAATCCCTCGCGTTTGCCGGTCTTGTGGCTGTGGGGACGTATGTAGCGCGTCAGACAGAAGCCGGTTATGGCTGTGACTGCGGCGGTTATGCCGAAGGGCATGATGTCTGCCTCGTCATAGATGAGGCAAGTTATTGTGGGCAGGAGCATGAACAGCGACTCGATCATCAGCAGCCAGCCGGTGATGCGGATGATCATGAGTATGTTGATGAATTGACGTTCGCTGTGTTTCACGTTGGGGGTCAGTTAAAAAGGCGTTCGACTTTATGGATGGCGCCCGACAGGAAGAAGACGAGCACATGGTCGCCGGGCTGGAAGACGGTGTTGCCTGAAATGAGCATGCCTTTGCCGTCGCGTATCAGGCCTGCGAGAGTCAGGTCGCGCGACAGCCTGAGGTCTTTGACGGGAGCGCGTGTTATCTTTGAGTCTGGTTTGACTTCGAGCTCGGCGACTTCGGCGTCACTGAGGGCAAGACATTTGGATGTCGATGAGTCGGCGTCGAGGAGCAATTGGAAGATAGAGCTTGACGCCAGCAGTTTTTTGTTGATGATGGTGCCGATGTTGAGGTTTTCGGCCTGCGAGATGAACTGTAGGTTCTCGACCTCGGCTATGGTTTTTTTGACGCCGAACTCTTTTGCTGTCAGACAGGCGAGGATGTTGGTCTCGGAGCTGTCTGTCAGGGCGATAAAGGCGTCGGTGTCATCGATGCCGGCTTCGGTCAGCAGGTCGATGTCGCGGCCGTCGCCGCAGATTATCTCGGCAAACTCGCATTTGCGCGGCAGTTCGTGACAGGTGTTGAAGTCGTTGTCTATAATTTTGATCTTGAATCTTTCGCCAGCCAGATTGGCCAGGCGCACGGCAATCTTCGAGCCACCCATGACGAGCACTTTGCGTATACGGCGGTCGGTCTTGCCGGTGAGTGTGAGCAGGTCGTTGACGTAGTCGCGCGTGGTTGTGATATAGAGTATGTCGCCGGCATCGATCGAGTCGTCGCCACGCGGGATGATGGTCTCGTTGTTGCGTTTGATGGCCGAGACGTGGAAGTGACGGTTTGTCGAGGCTATGTCTTTGAGGTGCTGTCCGACAATTGGAGCGCCCGCGCGCAGCCGCACTCCGACGAGTATGATCTCGCCGTCATGGAGTTCAAACCAGTGTCTTACCCATGAATGGTTGAGCGCGGTGATTATCTCCTGGGCTGCAAGGTGTTCGGGATATATGAGCCGGTCGACGCCCATGCGGGTGACAAACTGCCGGTTGCGGGGTTCCATGTAGTCGTAGTTGTCGATGCGGGCGACAGTGACAGCCGCACCGAGGGTCTTTGCCATCGAGCAGGCAACGACGTTGTTGGTCTCATGGGGAGTAACGGCTATAAAGAGATCGCACGAACCCACGCGAGCTTCGCGCAGGGATTTGAACGACGTGGGATTGCCGACGACTGTCAGCAGGTTATAGTTGGCGTCGAGTGTCTCGAGGCGCGAGACATTCTCGTCTATGAGTGTTATCTCCTGTTCTTCGGTCGACAGGAGTTTGGCGAGATGAGAGCCGACTTCGCCGGCGCCTGCGATGACGATTTTCATTTTTCTGAGTTTTTAGTCCGTACTTTACTCGTGACGGCATCGTAGATGGCGTCACAGTCATAGCCGCAGAGGTGTTTGAGCTCGGCGGGAGTGCCTTGTGTTATGAAGCGGTCGGGTATGCCGAGGCGTGTCACTTCGACGGCAGGGGCGTTGGCGGCGAACCATTCGGCGACGGCACCGCCGAGGCCGCCGTTGACAGTGCCGTCCTCGACGGTGATGACCGGTGCACCCGAGCGGGCCGCTTCTTCGAGTATGGCAGTGTCGAGAGGTTTCAGGAATACCATGTCGTAGTGGGCTGCGCTGATGCCTTCGTCAGCGGCGCGGTCAAGGGCCCGGCGGACATCTGAGGCGACGGTGCCGATGCTCAGCACTGTGACGTCGCGGCCTTCGCGGAGGCAGCGTCCGCGGCCGATTTCGAGTCGTTTCATCTCGCAGTGCCAGTCGGCGTTCTCGCCTTTGCCGCGCGGATAGCGTATAGCCATCGGGGCGTCGTCGGTGAGCGAGGCTGTGTAGAGCAGATGACGGAGCATGTGCTCGTCGGCGGGAGCGGCAACTATGAGGCTCGGGATGGTGCGCAGATATGCGAGGTCGAAGGCGCCGTGATGAGTGGCACCGTCTTCGCCTACGAGCCCGGCGCGGTCAAGGCAGAAGACAACGGGGAGCTTCTGTATCGCGACATCGTGGATTATATGGTCGTAGCCTCGCTGGAGGAAGCTCGAGTATATGCCGACAAATGGCTTGAGTCCGTCTTTAGCCATGCCTCCGGCAAAGGTGACGGCGTGGCCTTCCGATATGCCGACGTCGAAGACGCGGTCGGGCATCTCGGCCTGCATCGTCGAGATGGATGTACCGCTCGGCATGGCGGCTGTGACGGCGACAATCCTGTCATTGGCACGGGCGAGTTCGAGAAGAGTGTTGCCGAAGACATCCTGATATTTCAGGCGTTTGTCGGCCGAGGGGAGAGTCTCGGCGCGCACGCCTGTCGCGGGGTCGAATTTGCCGGGAGCGTGCCATGACGCCGGGTCTTTCTCGGCGGGGGCGTAGCCTTTGCCCTTGACGGTGCGCAGATGGAGGATGCGCGGGCCGTTCATGTCGCGTATGTCGGTGAGGACTCTGACTATCGTCGGCAGGTCGTGGCCGTCGAACGGTCCGAAATATCTTATGTTGAGGCCTTCGAAGATGTTCTGCTGATGGCTTATGAGCGATTTGATGCTGTTGTTGAACCGCAGTATCGTGCCTCGGCGGCGGTCGGTAATCAGATGGAACTTCTTGAGAAGTCTGAATGTGCGGTAGCGCAGGTTGTTATAGGCTTTGCTCGTTGTGAGATGGGCAAGATATGAGTTGAGCGATCCGACATTGCGGTCGATTGACATATCATTGTCATTGAGGATGATGAGCAGGTTGTTGGGCGTATTAGCCGCGTTGTTTATGCCTTCGAAGGCAAGGCCGCCGCTTATCGAGGCGTCGCCGATGACAGCGACGACATTGCGTAGGGGGGCATCGCCGTTGAGCCGTGAGGCAATGGCCATGCCGAGAGCCGCCGAAATCGAGTTGGAGGCGTGTCCGGCCGTGAATGTGTCATACAGGCTTTCGGCCGGATTGGGAAAGCCGCTCAGTCCGCCCAGACGGCGGTTGCTGACAAAGGCGTCGCGACGGCCTGTCAGCAGTTTGTGGCCGTAGGCCTGATGTCCGACGTCCCAGACTATGCGGTCGTATGGTGTGTTGAAGACATAATGCAGCGCGACGGTCAGCTCGACCGAACCCATGCTCGACGCGAAGTGACCGGGATTGACCGACAGTGAGTCAATCAGAAAACGGCGTATCTCGTCGCATACCTGAGGCAGCTGTTCGGGCGCGAGGCGCCGGAGATCGGCCGGACTGTCGATTTTTGACAGAAGTGTCGCGCCGACCGAATTATTTACGGTTGTTTCTGACATATTTTTTATATAGAGGCACAAAAACAATTATACCGGATGCGACAATGACAAAGGCTTGATAGAGTGTGAATGTCGGGGTCGACTTCACCATGGCGTAAACCAGAAGCAGCCACAGTGCGCCGAGGATGACAAAGCGTAATATCACAGAAGTTTTCATTGTCGGATCGAGTTAAACAGAGGCAAAGATAATAAAAAAAACGTGTTTTCTAAAATAAAAGCCGCAGACCGCGTCGCGGGCAGTCTGCGGCTTCGTTTGTTGTCTTTGCCGTCAGTTGTCAGATGCGTTCGAGAACAGTGGCGACGAGGTCGCGTATGCCCGATTTGTAGTTTGGATTGGCGACGGTGTTGAAACGGTTGGCGATAATCGAGCAGACTGTCATGGCTTTGTGTCCCATCAGACGTGAAAGTCCCTGAAGGGGTGCGCTTTCCATTTCGTAGTTTGTGACATGGCGTCCTTTGTATTCGAACGACTCGATCAGACCGTTGAGGTCGGGGTTGGCGAGCGGCAGTCTGAGGCGGCGTCCCTGAGGCCCGTAGAAACCTACGGCTGATATGGTATTGCCGCGCACCATGTCGTCACCGGCGATGCGGTCGACCAGTTCGGCGTCGGCATCGACGACGTAAGGTTTGGCCCAGAGCGGATTCCATTTGACATGGTGGCAGAAGGCGTGCTCGAAGTCGTGGTCGGCGATTTCGTTGCGGCCTGCGTAGTAGTTGAGTACGCCGTCAAAGCCGATGGCTTTCTCGGCGATGACTGGGGTGCCGAGGCTGAGTTCGGGCTGAAGTGCGCCCGATGTGCCTATTCTGACGAGGGTCAGTATACGCGGCGTGTCTTTGACTTCGCGTGTCCTGAAGTCGATGTTGGCGAGGGCGTCGAGTTCGTTGATGACGATGTCGATGTTGTCGGGGCCGATACCGTGGCTGAGGCACATGATAGGACGGCCTTTGTATGTGCCGCCGATGGTGTGGAATTCGCGTGAGCTGACGTCGTAGTCGATGGTGTCGAAAAATTCGGCTACCATGTTGACGCGGCCTGGATCGCCGACAAGAATGATGTTGTCGGTCAGCTGCGACGGACTCAGATGGAGATGGAAGACTGTGCCGTCGGGGTTGATGATGAGTTCAGACTCGGGTATGAATTGTTTTGTCATGGCTGTTTGATGTTTTATGTTGTTAGAATTTTGTTTATTACTTAAACGCCGGCGACGGTCCGGATGTTGCGTCGTGGCGTTTCAGATCTGTTTCATTATCTCATATCGGCCGCCTGGCAATGCCGTGACCGTGTCAGACATCTCGAGGTCGAAGAGCAGGGCGCTCAGGCGACTGTAAGGTATGGCGAGGGCGGCGCAGATGTCGTTGACTGTGGCACCGGGACTGGAGGCTATGAAGCCGACGACGCGGGTGCTTTCAGGGTCAAGCTCGAGAGTCAGGGTCTGCTGAGTGCCTTCGGGCTGACGCTCCCGCCAGCCCATGGCGGCTATAAGGTCGTCGGCCGATGTGATGATGCGTGCGGTCTGATCGGCAATCAGCCGGTTGCATCCGCGGCTGTAGCGGTCGGTCGTGCGTCCGGGGACGGCCATCACTTCACGGTTGTAGGCCGCGCCGAGCCGGGCCGTCGTCATGGCGCCCCCGCGGAGGTCGCTCTCGACGATGATGACACAGTCGCTCAGGCCGGCGACGATGCGGTTGCGGGCGAGGAAATTGCCGGGATGTGTCGCCGAATCCGAGCGATATTCAGAGACAATCGCACCTCCGTCAGCGACCATCTTGCGGGCAGTCATGCGGTGCTCGGCCGGGTAGATGGTGTTGAGACCGTGGGCAACGACAGCGACTGTGGGTATGCCGGCGTCAAGGGCTGCCCGGTGGGCGGCGATGTCTATGCCGTAGGCCAGGCCGCTGACAATCAGAAGGTCATCGAGTTTTTCACTCAAGGATGCGACGAGTTCCGAGGTGAAGCGTATTCCATAGGCTGTGGCGCGACGGGTGCCGACAATGGCGACAACGTGTCGCGCGTCGAGATTACAGTCGCCGACGCTGTAGAGCATCGCCGGCGCATCGTCGCACTCGCCTAAACGTGCCGGATAAGCGCCGTCGTCGAAGAACATCGTCCTGATATGGTTTGTGTCGGCAAAAGTAGTCTCGGCCGACGCTGAGTCGAGCAGCCGGCGCCGGTATGCGCTGTCGGTCAGCGCGCTGTCGAGGCCGGTCGATGCGGCAAGCTCGCTGTCGGACAGTCTGAAAAAGTTTTCAGGCGAGCCGACAGTACCGAGCAGACGCCGCCCTGCGGCGACATTGATGCCCCGGAGCGATGAGAACGCGATTTTATATGTCAGCGGGCTCTCAGTCATCTGCGAGATAGTCTTTGAAGGCTTCGGCGAGGCGTTCGCCACGGCTCAGGCGGCCGTTCTCAAGGCATGCGACGGTCACTTTGGCCTTGACGACAGGTGTGCCGTCGGGTTTATAGATGTCCTGCTCGAAGATAAACCGTACGCCTTTGCGCTTGAAATTTAGGCAACTCACCATCTCCTGTCCCAGACC
>USIN01000113.1 GCA_900554715.1 uncultured Bacteroidales bacterium | reverse complement strand
TCTCTCGGGCATGAGAGAGCACGTAGGCAACTACAGCGGTGTAACCGTCGACGCCAAGTCAGGTAAATTTGAATACAACGGATATAAATTCAACATAGTAGACCTGCCGGGCACATACTCTCTCGCATGTTATTCTCCCGAAGAACTGTATGTACGGACATACCTCCGCGACTACACGCCCGATGTCATCGTCAACGTCGTAGACGCCTCGAATCTCGAACGCAATCTCTATCTGACGACAGAGCTGATTGACATGGACCGCAGCATGGTCATCGCGCTTAACATGTATGACGAACTGCGCAACCGCGGCGTAACTCTCGACTATGAGACCCTCGGCGACATGATCGGCGTTCCGATGATGCCCATAGTCGCCAAAAACGGCGAAGGTGTCAACCGGCTGCTCGACGAAATAATATCGGTCTACGAAGGGCGCAGTTCATCGGTCAGACACGTCCACGTCAGCCTCGGCAACGACATCGAAGGCGCAGTCAGAAAACTCATCGACGCCATAAAGGCCGACGACAAGATAGGCCGCCACTTCTCGCCGCGATACATCGCCATCAAGCTTCTCGAAGGTGACAGCGAAGCCGAAAAAGCTGTCCGCGCCCTCCCCGGCGGCACCTCCCTGCTGCTTCTGCGCGACCGGCTCAAAGCCCAGCTCGAAGAAATCACAGACGAAGATGTGTCATCGACTATCGCAGCCGAAAAATACGGATTCATCGCCGGAGCGCTTGCCGAGACCATGTCGGCCCCATCGGCCCACAACGACGGCCGCACCCGCATCATCGACGCCTTTGTCACCAACAAACTCTTCGGCATACCGCTCTTTTTCGCCATCATGTTCTTCATATTCTGGGCGACATTTTTTGTCGGCGCATATCCGGTCGAGTGGATTGAAAACGGCGTCGCGGCGCTCAGTTCGTTCGTCGCCGAAGTTATGCCCGACGGCATGCTAAAAGACCTTAGCGCCGACGGCATCATCGGCGGCGTCGGCGGCGTCATCGTGTTCCTGCCCAACATCCTCATACTATATTTCTGTATCTCGTTTATGGAAGACTCGGGCTATATGGCCCGCGCCGCATTCATAATGGACAAGGTGATGCACCGCATCGGCCTCCACGGCAAATCGTTCATCCCGCTTGTCATGGGCTTCGGCTGCAACGTTCCGGCCATCGTATCGTCACGCACCATCGAGAGCCGCTCGAGCCGGCTGATAACCATACTTATCAATCCGTTCATGTCATGTTCGGCGCGTCTGCCAATCTACGTTCTGCTCATTGGCACATTCTTCTCGGCTCATGCAGCGCTCGTCTTCATGGCCATCTACATGACCGGCATCATCGCCGCCGTGATAACCGCGCGTCTGCTCAGAAAATTCCTTTTCAAACGCGACGAGACTCCATTTGTAATGGAACTGCCGCCCTACCGCATGCCGACCGCGCGCGCCATGGTCATCCACACATGGAGCAAAGGCGTGCAGTACCTCAAGAAAATGGGCGGCACTATTCTGATAGCCAGCATCATCGTCTGGGCTCTCAACTATTTCCCACGCCACGACGGGACAGACGCAAATCAGCCGGCGGCCGAAAACACCGCCATCGACACCACAAGAGACTCCTACCTCGAGATGATGGGCAAAGCAATCAACCCTGTCATGGAACCGCTCGGATTCCACTGGCGCGCATCAGTAGCGACCCTCGCCGGAGTACCCGCCAAAGAGATTGTCGTCTCGACACTCGGCGTACTATATACAAACAACGAAGCAGTTTCAGAAGGTCGTCTGAGCGACCGTCTGACAGCCCCCTCGCCCGTCACCGGCAAGCCCGATTTCACCCCCGCGTCGGCCCTCAGCTTCATGCTCTTCATCCTGCTCTACTGCCCGTGTATCGCCACAGTCGTCGCCATAGTCCGCGAGACACATTCATGGCGCTGGGGAGCCTTCAGCGTCATCTATAACACCGTCTTCGCATGGATTGTGGCATTCATCGTCTATCAGACCGCACAACTGCTGTGACAAATGAGATTAGATTTTGACGAACAAAAAGAATTGTTTAACTTTGCCGTATAATCTCAATCGTCGCAACGTGCCTCATGAGCCAGATTAACGAAAAACAGGAAATTCTCGACAAACGCTACCTGCGCATGGCCACCATCTGGGCCGAAAATTCTTATTGCGTGCGCCGTAAAGTCGGAGCCATCATCGTCAAGAACCAGATGATTATCTCAGACGGCTACAACGGCACTCCGTCGGGCTTCGAAAACGTGTGTGAGGACGAAAACGGCCTTACCAAGCCATACGTGCTCCACGCCGAGGCAAACGCCATAACAAAAGTGGCTCGCAGCAACAACTCGAGCGACGGCGCCACGCTCTATGTCACGGCATCGCCCTGCCTCGAATGTGCCAAACTCATTATCCAGTCGGGCATCAGGCGCGTTGTCTACAATGAACTCTATCGCATCAGCGACGGCATCGACCTGCTCGAACGTGCAGGCGTCGACTGCGTCCATCTTTCAGATCTACAATAATGAACAGACTCAACAAATGGCTGCCTCTGATTTTCGCGGCTCTCATAGCCGGAGGCATTTGGATCGGATATACACTCGCCGGGGGCAATGACCTGACGCCCGAGCGCACCAAACTCAACACAGTCTTCGACATCATCGAGGACGAATATGTCGACGAGATCGCGCTTGACAGCCTCGTTGAGGCGACTATTCCCAATATCCTGCGTTGCCTCGACCCTCACACGACTTATATCCCGCGCGACGAGCTCGAGAAAGTCAACTCTGAGCTCGACCGCTCGTTCAGCGGCATCGGCATACAGTTCCAGATGCTCAACGACACCGTCTGCGTCATCGAAGTCATCTCGGGCGGCCCGTCTGAAAAAGTTGGTCTTCATCCCGGCGACCGCATAATCGCTGTCGACAGCGTCGACATAGCCGGCAAGAAGATGACCATGGACGCCGTCGCGTCGAAAATTCGCGGTCCCAAAGGCACTGATGTCAAGATTACGGTCAAACGATTCAACACAGCCAAGCCTCTCGAATTTGTCATCGAGCGCGGCGACATACCCGTGACATCCGTCGACGCCAAATTTATGCTCAACGACAGTGTCGGCTACGTCAAAGTCGGCAAATTCGCCCGAAACACCTATCCCGAATTCCTCCAGGCCATCGGCGACCTGCGCTATCACGGCGCCACCAATCTCATCATAGACTTGCGCGGCAACACGGGCGGATATATGGAACCGGCCATCTTCATGGCCAACGAGTTCCTCGCACCCGGTCTCAACATCGTCGAGACACGCGGCCGCAAACCTTCCGACAACTCGATGGTGCTTGCCGACGGCACCGGTGCTTTCGGCGATATGGGCCTCGTGGTACTTGTCGACGAATTCACCGCCAGCTCGAGCGAGATATTCTCAGGAGCCATCCAGGACCACGACCGCGGTCTCATCGTCGGACGCCGCACTTTCGGCAAAGGTCTTGTCCAGCGACCCGTTCTGCTGCCCGACTCGAGCGAGATCCGCCTCACAGTCCAGCGGTATTACACCCCGTCGGGACGCTGCATCCAGAAAGACTTCGAGCGCGGCGACATCGACTCATACGAGGGCGAGATCGTCGAACGCTATAACCGTGGCGAGATATTCAGCGCCGACAGCATGAAACTCAGGCGCGACTCTGTCTACCGCACCGACAACGGCCGCGAAGTCTATGGCGGCGGCGGCATCGTCCCCGACCTCTTCGTGCCCTCGGACACATCGGGCGTCTCGTCATATTACATTAATGTTTCCAACGCAGGTCTTCTCAACCGCTTTGCCTACGAGACAGCCGACCTCAACCGCGAACAGTTCTCAAAGGCGCGCAATGTAGCCGAACTGATGAAACTCCTGCCCTCTGACAGCAATCTGCTCTACTCGTTCGTAAGGTATGCCGTGCAGCATGGCATCGCAGCACGGCCCTATTATATCAACATTTCGTCTTCATTGATTGTTAATCAACTGAAAGCCCTCATCGCCCGCGACATTCTCGGCATGAACGCTTTTTATGAAATATACAACTCCGACGACACATGCGTCAAAGAGGCCCTGAGGCTTATCGGGAAAGGCGAGGCATCGGTGCCCGTCAGTTTCGGAACAGCCAAAGACGCTTCAGACGCAAAAAAGACCAAATGATGAATAAAGAACAGATCAGACTCAAAGTCAAGACACACAAAAGCATGCTTGACGAAGACGAACGCCGTAGCGCGGCTTCGGCCGTCTTCGACATGCTCGAGAAGACGGCGGCTTTTGTCCTGTCAGACAACATACTCCTCTACCACTCGCTCCCCGACGAACTCTCGACCCTCGACTTCATCGACAAATGGCATACACGCAAGCGTTTCTTTCTGCCGCGTGTCAACGGCCTCAATCTCGAGATACTTCCCTACGACCGCTCGTCGCTCCACCTCGGCGCGTTCAGAATCGAGGAGCCGGGCGGCGATGACACGACCGATATCTCTGATATAGACATGGTGGTCGTGCCAGCAGTGGCTTTCGACCGCTGCGGCAACCGCGTAGGACGCGGCAAAGGCTACTATGACCGACTTCTCGCCGAAACACGGGCGATAAAGATTGGTGTAGGCTACGGCTTCCAGCTCGTCGATGAAATTGACGCCGAACCTCATGACGTGACACTCGATTATGTCATCACCGAACACGGCGTCATCCGAGCCCGTCGAAAACACTAAAACAACGGCATCCATGAACGACGATAAAACGACCGACAGACCTCTCGACAACCGCCGACGCCCCTACAAACTCGGCGTGGCGCTCAGCGGCGGCGGCGCGCGCGGTTTTGCACACGCAGGCGCCCTGATGGCTATCGAGGAGGCCGGACTCAAGCCCGACATAGTCGCCGGGGTCAGCGCCGGGTCAGTCGTCGCCATACTGTATGCCGCAGGCATAAAGCCTATCGAGATACCCCACCTCTTCAGCAAAGCCGGCATGAGCGACTTCACGACGCTCAGCCTCGGTCAGGGAGGAATACTTTCGGCCGAGAAATTCAAGAAATTCATAATGAAAGCCATCGGCGACTATACCAGACTCGAAGACCTGCCGATGCCCGTCTATATCGGCGTGACCGACTTCGACCGCGGCGTCGCCACCGAGTTTCACCGCGGCCCTATAGGCGAGGTCATGCTCGCGTCGTGCTCGATACCCATAGTCTTCCGGCCTGTCAACATCGACGGTGTCAATTATGTCGACGGCGGCGTTCTCCGCAACCATCCCGCCTGGATCATACGCGACAAATGCGACACCCTTATCGGTGTAAACGTCAGTCCGCTCAACCAGCGGGCCAACCCGTCGTCGCTGCTCGATGTGGCGATGCGCACATACAACCTCATGGCCAAGGCCAATCAGAACGCAGACATGAATCTTTGCGACATCTCGGTCTCGACACCCGAGATCGCCCATTATAAAGTCTTTAACCTTAAAAACATCAATAGTGTCTTTACAAGCGGATATATCCATGCCCGCAAAGCCCTTCGCGAAGCCGGACTGTGGAATCCCGACAAAAGCACCAACGACATCTAAGCAATGCAGACAAAACCGGTCATCTATCAGCTACTCCCGAGACTATTCACCAACTACTGTCAGAACCCTGTTGTCAACGGCACTCTCGAGCAGAACCGGTCGGGCAAGCTAAACGACATCAACGACTCGATACTCAAGGAAATCAAGACGATGGGTTTCACCCATGTCTGGTATACCGGTATCATCGAACACGCCCACGACGCCGACTACACGGCATATGGCATACCACGCCACAACCCTCATGTCATCAAAGGCCACGCCGGCAGCCCCTACGCCATAACCGACTACTATGACGTCGACCCTGATCTGGCCGTCGACGTGCCTCACCGCATGGACGAGTTTGTCAGCCTTGTCAAGCGCACTCACCGCGCGGGAATGAAAGTGCTGATCGACTTCGTGCCCAACCATGTCGGACGGCAGTATCATTCAGACGTCAAACCGGCCGGCATCGAAGACCTCGGCGAGCATGACAACAAAGAGATGTTCTTCTCGCCCCAGAACAATTTCTATTATATCCCGCGGCAGCTTTTCGCCCCTCATGTCGATATGGGCGAGGGACCTGACGCCTATGTCGAGTTTCCGGCCCGCGCGTCGGGCAATGACTGTTT
>USIN01000112.1 GCA_900554715.1 uncultured Bacteroidales bacterium | reverse complement strand
CGGTCGTGAAGAAGTGGCGGCTGACATCAAGATGGGCGCCGCGGTAGCCGAAACGCGGATAGTCGCTGACGCTCGCGGCTGGCAGTTCAATTGACGCGGTTTTGCCGGCGGGCAGTGATTTGCGCAGGGTCTGGATGCCGTAGAAGACACCGCCGTTGTCGGGAGCGGTGATGGTGACGCCGTCGGCCTTGACAGAGAGAGAGTAGCCCTCGGGCTTGCCCTCGCCTCCGACGGCGAGGCTGATGCCGTCATTGCCGTCGCCGGCCGTGGGCGCGAGCGAGATGCCGGTCTGCTCCTTGACATATCCGGCGAGGAAACCGGCATATTTGGCGAGTGTGGCGTTGTCGGTGGGATAATATACCTTCACGCCGTCGCGCAGGACGAAAGGCGCGGCGCCGTCGGTGTAAGCGACTTCGCGCGGCATGGGGATGACTTTGAAATTGGCTTTCGGGGCGGCTGCGGCAGGCAGACAGGCGCATGTCAGCGCCAAAACGACCGCCGCGCGGGCTATGGTCTTGATAAATTTCATTGATTGGAGGTGTTGAGTTATAGGATAATGCTTGGTTATGTGCAAATCTACTAAAAAAAACTATATCATAGGGCTTATCGGCATGCAAAGAAGCCGATATTATAATTTTTTGTGTATTTTTGCCGAGACAAACATGGCGCAGTCACCGGCGCCGCAATATTATAATGATGAAAAAGACATTCAGGACACTTCTTTTTGCGGCGGCATCGCTTTGCTGCCTGACGGCTTCGGCCGAGAAATACAAGGTCATCATCCCCTTCGGCGAAGACGAGGAGGGTGCCATGGCCTATATGGTTAATTTTGACAGCGGCGACAAGATCGACAGCGTCATCGTGGCCGACAAGGCCGCCGTATTCACCGGCGAGATCGACGAGCCCGTCGTCGCCCGAGTGCTTGTCGACGGACAGCGTGTCGGCACCTTCATTCTCGAGAGCGGCACGATTGGCTATAACCATCAGCACGGTGCCTTCGGCTCTATGCTCAACGACCGTCTTAAGGCCATCAGCGACTCGGTGGGCGCCATCGCCGGTAAATTCCGCGGCGCCGCCACTGACGCCGAGCGCGAGGCCATCTATGCCGGCTATCAGAAATATATCGACTCGCAGATAGCCGAAAACCTCGACAGCCCGATAGCCTATTACCTGTTCATCCAGGACGCCGGCTCGCTCGAACCCGCGGAATTCGATGCCGCACTCAGGAAATATCCCGCGCTCGCCTCATATCAGCGCGTCGGCAAGATCAGAGAGTCTCATGCGCGCCGTCAGGCCACATCTCCGGGCAATATGTTTGCCGATTTCGAAGTCGAATATCAGGGCAAGACCTACCGCCTGAGCGATTATGTCGCCAAAGGACGTTATGTGCTTGTCGACTACTGGGCAAGCTGGTGCGGTCCGTGTCTGCGTCAGCTCCCTGTGCTCAAAGAGCTTTACAGCGAGTATAAGGACAAGGGTCTCGACGTGCTCGGCGTAGCCGTCTGGGATCAGCCTGCCGACACCGAGGCCGCCATCGCCAGCCACGAGCTGCCTTGGCCCTGCATCATCAACGCGGGCAACGTGCCGACCGACCTTTACGGCATCAACGGCATCCCCTGCATAATCCTCTACGGTCCTGACGGCAAGATTCTCGTGCGTGACAAGCAGGGCGACGAACTCAAGGCCGCCGTCCGCGAGTTTATGGATAAGAAATAAGCGGTGAGCAGGGGGTGAGGTGTCACCTCCGTCTGAGCACACGGTTGACAGCCGGCGGAGCCGTGAAGACGGCCACCCAGACGCCGGCCCAGTCGGCCAGCAGATCAAGGACATCGCCCGAACGGCTGTCGGTCAGATAAGCCTGGGCGAGTTCGTCGGCTATACAGGCCACCATGACATACGCAGCCACTGTAGACATGAATCTGAACGTCAACTGCCGTTGGCGTTCAGCTCTTTTATAGTCGAAGGCGATGGCGCCGACAAGTCCGCCCATCATTATGGCGTGGATGAGTTTGTCGAGATGGGGTATCTCGATGCTGACATCGCCCGTAGGGTCTGACGACAGCGTGGCATAGAGTATCAGGCCTATGACAATCAGGGTAGGCCAGTATTGGCAGAAAAATGTTTTGATTCGTTTCATTCGTTGACAGGTTCATCAAGGTAATTGCGGCTCACGGCCTTGCCCGCGGGTTTCTTGGCGGGTTTGGCAGCGCGCCGGCGGGTCTGTTTGGCGGCGCTGCTGTCGACCGGAGCGCTGGCTTTGGCGGCTTCGATGACGGCGGCGACACTGTCGGCGTCGGCGATGTGGCGCTCGATGGCGTCGCTGCGGCCGCCGGTCGGACATGAGGTCACAGCCACGCCCACGGCAAGCGCGACGACGAGAGCCGTCATGGCGACAGTTTCGAGAGAGGTGAGTCTCAGTTTCATCACTTCGTCAGATAAGCTTTGAAATCATGATGGCGGCTATGAGAAGCGGCGCGACATAGCGTATTACGAAGGCCACGGCCGAGGTGATGCGTGATTTGATGGTGCCGTGGTTTGAGAGCTGTTCGTCGAGAAGATGATGCGGTGCAAACCAGCCGACATAGACGCAGACCCCGATGGAGACAAGCGGCAGCAGTATGTCGGTCGTCGTCGAGTCGAGGAAGTCGAATATATTCTTGCCGGTTATCGTGAAATCGCTCAGAGATCCGTATGACAGCGAGCAGACCGAACTGAAGACAAAGAGCGGCAGCATCACCGTCAGGCATGCGCGCCGGCGGCTCATCGAGAAGTGGTTCTGCATGAAGGCTATCGAAACTTCGGCTATCGACACTGTCGACGTCAGCGCGGCGACCAGCAGAAGCAGGAAGAACATTATCGACCATAGAACCGTGCCCGGCATGTTGGTGAACACTTCGGGCAGTGTGACAAAAACGAGAGTGGCGCCGGCGAGGCTGTGGTCGTCGAGGCCGAATGTCGTCACCGCCGGGAATATTATGCAGCCGGTGAGGATGGCGACGAGCAGACTCATCATAGACACGATGACCGACGTGCGCGTCAGCCGGGTGTCGTCGGGGTAATATGACGCGTATGTTATGAGAATGCCCATGCCGAGGCTGAGAGAGAAGAATGTCTGGCCGAGCGCGCTGACAAACACCTCGGGTGTGATCTTGGAGAAGTCGGGCGAGAGGAAAAACTCGAGGCCGCGGCCTGCGCCGGGCAGACTCAGCGTCACGGCACAGAGCACGACGAGTATCAGAAAGAGCAGGGGCATGAGTATGTTCGACAGGCGTTCGATGCCTTTCTGAACGCCGCCGAGCAGTATGCCTATATTGATCAGGATGACAGCCCAGGTCGCTGTCAGTGGCGCGAAGTCAGAGAAGATATATCGCTCCATCCGGCCGGTGAAGGCATGGTCGAGTGTGGCGTCTCCCTCGCCCAGACCGTTGTAGAGGTTGCCGGTCACCGATTCCCAGAGATATTCGAGAGTCCAGCCGGCGACGACCATATAATAGCAGAGTATGAGATAAGAGGCAATGATGGCGAGTCCGCCGACGAGAGGCCACTTCGAGCCTGGAGACAGACGGCTGAACGAGCCTGCGGCGTCATTGCGGCCGGCGCGGCCGAGCGAGAACTCGGCCAGCATCACGGGGATGCCGAGCACCACGACGCAGGCTATATAGAGAATCAGAAAGGCCGCGCCGCCGTTGTTCTGTGTCTCGGCCGGGAAACGCCATACATTTCCCAGTCCGACGGCAGAGCCCACGGTCGCTGCGATCAATCCTATTTTTGAACCGAATTGAGCTTTCTTTGACATTATGTACGATGATTTGTTGACTATGCTGTAAAATTGACGCAAAATTACGCAAACTAATTTATAATTGCAAAATCATTGATAAAATTATTCGTCGGGTTGTCTGTGTAGGAATAAATACTTACCTTTGCGATATATAAAGCCTAATATACACACTGCTAATTGCCATGGATCAGGATATATTTATCAGCTACAGCCGCAAGGACACGATGATCGCCGAACGCATCTGCGCGGCGCTCGACCGCGTCGGCATCACGTATTTCATAGACCGTCAGGGCATAGCCGGCGGCATGGAGTTCCCGGAAGTGCTCGCCGATGCCATCACCGACTGCAAGATATTTCTCTTTCTCGCGAGCGAGAACTCTTATGTCTCTAAGTTTACCAACAGCGAGATAACATTTGCTTTCAACGAGAAACAGCCCAACTCGATACTGCCGTATATCATCGACGGCTCTCAGTTGCCCAAGAAGATGCGTTTTATCTTCTCCGGTATCAACTGGCGCACGATAGAGCAGCACCCCATCGACTCGGTGCTTATGAACGACCTGCTCCAGCTGCTCGGACGCGAGGCCGCGAACACACCGCGCCGCCCGACCAGGGTGCCAGGCGGTCTCGGCAGCGACAGCGGCACTGTCGACGTCGGCGGAGGAACGACATCGATGACCCAGGCCGAGATAGACAAGACCAAAGGCGCCGCCGATGCGCTCTATAATCAGAAGAAATACAGCGAGGCCTACAATCTATATATCAAGGCCGCCGACGCCGGCGATTACTGGTGCCAGTTCCGCGTGGCGTGGATGGCAAACAACGCCGAGGGCGTCACGAAAAACGTCGATACGGCTCGCAAATACTATACTATGTCGGCCAATCAGGGATATAACTACGCCCAGTATAACCTCGGCGTCATATATGAAGAAGAGAAGAATTATGCCGAGGCCTATAGATGGTACCGCAAGGCAGCCGCGCAGGATCATGACTCGGCGATGTACTGGCTCGGTGTGTTGCTTAGAGACGGTAAAGGCTGCGCCAAAGACGAGAAAGAGGCCATTTCATGGTTTATGAAGCTTGCAGACAAAGGTGACGGACGTGGCTTTAACGCTCTCGGCAATGCGTATTATAACGGCACAGGTGTCGCCGTCGACTACAACAAGGCGGTCGATTACTACCGCCGCGGATATGAAGCCGGCAACATCTACGCTACATCGAATCTCGGCATGTGCTATGAATATGGCAACGGCGTGGTCAAAGACCTCGACATGGCCCGAAAATACTATAAGGAGGCCGCCGACAAGGGTAATAAATATGCCAAAGAGCAGTATGAGCGCCTCTCGAAGTCATCATCATCGACATCGTCAACGACCACAAACTCGACAACGATGTCGAAATCATCGGTTGACGAACTCGTCAAGCAGGCCGACAAACTATATGATGCAGCCAAATATTCCGAGGCCGTCCCGAAATACCGCAAGGCTGCCGACGCCGGCAGCTCGTGGGCGCAGTTCCGCATCGGCTGGATGGCAAACAACGCCGAAGGCATGTCGAAAGACCCCGAGACGGCCCGCAAATATTATATGATGTCGGCACAGCAGGGCTACCGTTACGCCCAGTATAATCTCGCAGTCATATATGATGCCGAGAAAAATTATGCCGAGTCGTATAAATGGTACCGCAAGGCTGCCGAGCAGGACCATGAGTCGGCCATGTACTGGCTCGGTGTGGCGCTGAAAGACGGTAATGGCTGTGTCAAGGATGAGAAAGAGGCCCATTCATGGTTTATGAAGCTTGCCGCCAAAAACGACAAGCGCGCTCTTGGAGCAGTCGGCAACGACTACTATTATGGTCGCGGCGTCGAAGTCGACCTCCCCAAATCGGTCGAATATTACCGCAAGGCCGCCGACCTCGGGCATGTTTACTCGCAATACAGTCTGGGCTATGCCTACGAGTACGGCAAGGGTGTAACCGCCAATCTCGACGAAGCGAAGCGCTGGTACCGCAAAGCCGCCGACGGCGGCAACGAGAGCGCCCGCAAGGCTCTCGAGAAACTCAAAAGCGGCAATGCGTCCGACCCGCTGTCGACGATGACCGAAGGCCAGCTCATCGACAAGGCCAACAGCCTCTATAACGCCAAGGATTATGCCGAAGCCTACCGCTATTATCAGGCCAGTGTCGACCGATTCCCCAATGCCAGCGTATGGCTGCGCATGGGCGTGATGTGTGAGGATGGTCTCGGAGTGCCGGTCGACATCAACAAGGCAAAACGTTTTTATGAGCTCGCCGGTGAGAAGAACAATGCGCAGGCCTGGGTCTATCTCGGTCATCTCTATTACAACGGCAAGATCTCAAAAGACTATTCGCTCGCAGAGAAGTATTATCAGAAGGCCGATGCCTTAGGCGACGCTGCAGGCGCGGCCTGGACGGGAGTGCTCTATCACTATGCCCTCGGACGTCCGGCCGACAAGGCCAAGGCGCGC
>USIN01000111.1 GCA_900554715.1 uncultured Bacteroidales bacterium | reverse complement strand
TTGCCCGCATAAAACGCTTCCCGTCGTGCGGCACACGTCCGTTCCGCGAACTCGAGGGGCTGTTTACATGGAATCTCCTCGTCGTCATACCCCTCGACCTGATGGGTGTGGAATATCACGGCGAACCGATAGCGATGCGAGGCAATTTCTATAAATGCGCTTCGGCGGCGACACAACCGCATTATATGAGCTGGAATCCGATTGTAACAGACAAACCTGATTTTCACCGTCCCGAATTCTTCGGTGACATAATTCTTAAATAAACCATGAAACTACTGAAAACAGCCATCACATTATCAGCGGTCGCAATACTCACGGGCTCAGCGGCAGCAGCCGACACTCCGGTGTGGCTCGAGGCCGACTCGGCGGCGGCGATAGCCTCGCGTCTGAAGTCTGACTTCTCGCTGACGATGCCCGAGGCCACAGAGATGATTAAAAAGCTTCATCCCGAAGTCAGCGACGCTGACATACGTGAGTTTGTCGACAGACACTATGTCGAGACGCGCGTCATCGACGGTGTCGAGTATATGCACCGCAAGTCGCCCCGCAATCTGGCGCTATTGAACCCGGCCATGAACGGTGGCGGCAAACCGCGCGGTGCGGCGGCATCGAAAGCCCGCATAGCCTACGTCGACTCGGTCATCGCTTGCTGTGACGGCCGTAACGACCTCGGCCGGGCACATGGCGTAACCTACCGCTTCACCATCGACGTGCCTTACAACGAGGCACTCAAAGGTGATACCCTGCGCGCATGGATGCCGCTGCCGCTCGAGACGCAGCGCCAGAAGAATGTCAGAATCGTCTCGTCATTTCCCGAAACGCGTGTCGTTTCGTCGCCCGAGACATCGGTACATAATACGGTGTATTTTGAACAGCCTGTCACCGAAGGCAGGCCGACCCACTTCGAGTGTACGGTCAGCTTTGACAACCTCGGCGAATATTTCTCGCCCGAATATATCAGAGCCAATATAAAGCCCTATGACAAAACTTCGGAGCTATATCGCCGCTACACAGCCTTCGAGGCTCCGCATATCATCAAGGCCGACTCGCTCGCCCGTGCCATTGTCGGCGACGCGACCGACCCGTTTGAGTGCAGCGAGCTTGTCTATGATTACATCATCGCCCGCTATCCGTGGGCCGGCGCGCGCGAATACAGCACGATAGAGTGCATACCTCAGTATGTCATCGACGAAGGCCACGGCGACTGCGGACAGGTGTCACTGCTCTATATCTCGCTGATGAGGTCGCTCGGCATACCGGCGCGGTGGGAGAGCGGATGGATGCTTCATCCCGGAGAGAAGAATCTCCACGACTGGGCCGAGGTCTACTTTGAAGGTGTGGGCTGGGTGCCTGTCGATGTGTCGTTCGGCCGCTATATCAACTCTGGCGACGGACGCATCGAGAAATTTTATTCTCACGGCATGGACGCCCACCGTCTCGCCTCGAACAAAGGAGTCTGCGGCAAACTCTATCCCGCTAAAAAATTCGTGCGCAGCGAGACCGTCGACTTTCAGCTCGGCGAAGTCGAGTCGACGCGCGGCAATCTCTTCTATCCGGGCTGGGACAGCCACCTTGAACTCATTAGCATAACTCCCAAAAACATCAACGAACTCAAATGACACGCTTAATAACCATCATATCGACGATACTTATATTATCGACTCTTGCGGTCAAAGTCTCTGCCGCCGGCAACGCGACGGAAATCATCACTGCCGTCGGCAAGAGCATGGCTCCTGACAGCCGTCAGATAGTCTATGAAGTCACCGGCACAACCGCTGACAACGGCAAGATTGTTGTCAAAGGTCTCATATCGGAGGCCACTGTAGCCGACTCGCTGCGCAAGGCACTCGCCGAGGCCGGCATCGAATATGTCGACTCGCTGACAGTGACCGGCACCGACCTGTGGGCCACACCTCTGATTTCTGTAGCCTGTCTTCGCACACGCCCGTCACATGCCGGCGAGATGGCGTCGCAGGCAATCATGGGCATGCCGCTGCGTGTCATCGAACAGCGAGACGGCTGGACACGCGTCCAGACGCCCGACGGCTATATCGCCTGGGTGACCAACTCGTCTATCGTCAGCCGCACAGCCCGGGAGATGGCGCAATGGCGCCAGATGCCGCGCTCAGTCGTCACGGCAGTCTATCAGACACGCGCATACAACACACCGACGGCTTCGGGTCTGCGCGACGTCGTCACCGATCTTGTCAACGGTAACATCGTCTGCCCCACAGGCAGAACAGAATCGGGCCGCACTGAAATAGCCACCCCTGACGGTCGCCGCGGCTGGGTTGACAGCGAAGACATCACGCCAATTGAGGTCTGGGCCGATCAGCCGTTCGACGCTCAGAAGATTCTCGATACGGCCTATTCGATGGAGGGCACTCCCTATCTGTGGGGCGGAACTTCAATAAAGAGCCTCGACTGCTCGGGTCTGGCTAAGGTCAGCTATCTGTCGAACGGCATAATACTGATGCGCGACGCCTCGCAGCAGGCGCTTACAGGCTCACGCATCGAGGCCACCGACTGGCCTGCGTGTCAGGCCGGCGACCTGTTGTTCTTCGGCAATGCCGACACCGGTCGTGTGACTCACGTGGCAATCTATGACCATGACGGCAATTATGTCCACTCGTCTGGCCGCGTCAAACGCAACAGCGTCGATCCCAAGAGTCCGTCATATCTCACGACGCCATTCCTTCATGCCGTCAGAATAGCCGGCAACGAAGGCTCCAACGGCATCACCAGAGCAAAAGACCATCCCTGGTATTTCTAAAGTTTCTTAATAAGCAAAATCATTATCACACCAATACATATTATTAATATGGACCGCCGGAAATTTCTCAAAACATCTCTCATCAGTGCAGCCGTAGCAGCTTCACCAATTTCATTCTCAGCCTTCGGACAGCCCACGAAAAAGACATCACGCGCCGGACGCCTCAATCTCTCTTTCGCTCCCTACGAGCTGAAACTCAAACATGCGTTCAATCTGGCGCGCTCGCAGCGCACCACTACACCCGACGTGCAGGTCGAGATTGAATATGACGGCGTAGTCGGTTACGGCGAGGCCTCGATGCCTCCTTATCTCGGCGAAAGTGTTGAAAGTGTGACTAAATTTCTGTCGTCACTTGATTTATCACAGTTCGACGATCCATTCCGCATCGAAGACATACATCAGTATATGGACAGCGTGGCTCCGGGCAACCGTGCCGCCAAAGCGTCGGTCGACATAGCACTCCATGATCTCACGGGCAAGCTGATGGGGCAGCCATGGTATAAGATCTGGGGCCTTAATCCGGCCAACTGTCCCAATACGTCGTATACAATCAGCTATGATGCAGACCCGAAGGAGATGGCTGCGAAGATTGCCGAGACCGCGCCGTTTAAAGTGGTGAAAGTCAAGATGGGTCTCGATCATGACAAGGAGGTTGTCAACGCTTTGCGCAAAGTGAACACCGACGTGCCTATCTGTGTCGACGCCAATCAGGGCTGGACTGACAAGGAAAAGGCTCTTGACATGTGCCATTGGCTGGCCGAACGCAACTGTCTCTTTGTCGAACAGCCTATGCCTAAGGAAATGATCGAGGAAACCGCGTGGCTGCGCGAGCGTTCGCCGCTGCCTCTCATCGCTGACGAATTCCTGCAGCGTCTTCCCGACGTCAAACGTGCGTCAGAGGCATACGACGGCATCAATATCAAGCTTATGAAGAGCACCGGCATGCACGAGGCCTATCAGATGGCCACTCTCGCCCGCGCTCTGGGCATGAAGGTGATGCTCGGCTGTATGACCGAGACATCATGTGCCGTGACAGCAGCCGCTCAGCTCGCCCCGCTTGTCGACTGGGCTGACCTTGACGGCAACCTACTTATCGCCAACGACCGTTTCGACGGCATCAAGATTGTCGACGGCAAGGTGACCATTCCCGACCGCCCCGGCATCGGCGTCGAACTGCTGTCTTAATGAGTATGAAATAATTGGAGTATATCAAAAAGAGCGCGCCATTTTTTATGGCGCGCTCTTTTTTGATACCATATAATCTTATGGTATTGCTATTTTAAATGCGGCGTTATTGAATCTGACGATATAAAATCCGGGAGTGTCAATCACGATATTGTCGCTGTGTGAATGAGCGTGGAGATTGCCGCTGTGAGTATAGACATATATGTCACCGCTTGTCTCAAACTCCAGACGGTTGCCGGTTAGTCTGTAATTCACGCATGATGACATGTCATCGCGGTAAATGTCAGTGGCGCTATCCACGCCGACCTCGTGTATATCAATGATTTCTTGTCCCCATTGATCAGAAACCGACCATGTTGGCTCATCGTGCTCAATCCATCCGGAGATTACGCCGTCTGACATCCGCAAAACACCATCTTTTTTATATATTTTAAACGGATAGTTATCATGATTCCAGTACCAGAAAGCTGCAATGCCGTCATCGGTCACGTCTTTAATCAAGACATCTATGGCAGCGGTAACAGCACCGTTGTCAAAGTTTACTTCCAAGTCTGAAGCATCCAGTAATACATCAGGGTTTAGGATACCACTGAAAAATATGCTGTATTTCGGCTCCCAGGTGTAATCTTCGGTAACCTGTGGATTATTGATCAGGCCAAGCTTGAATGTCTTGGGTAGTATGTCTGGAACACTACCTGATGAAATTCCACCACGGGAATAGGTCATCGTATGTAGTCCTGTCAGATAATCGGGATTCTCCGGGTCTTCTACCACAGTGACCTTGAACGAGGTTTGCAATCCGCTGTTCACGTCATAAAAATGGACAGTCGTTGTACCCGGAGCCTGTCCTACGAGGTATCCCGGAGACCAATAACTGTAACCCGGAGTATATCCGCAGGCCAAGACTGTAAATATATCGTCGCTGTATAGATAGAATTCTGACGATGTCCAGGGTACAGGGCTTACTTCGCAGGGAATGTCTAATATCTCTCCGACTTTAACGGTGGCATCGGGGATATAGATATTTCTCAATAAATCAGAGTTGGATATTGTTTCGCTGATATTCTTGAAATTTTTCCAGGCGGATTTGCCGGCATAGTTGTCTCCGTCTGTGATATATTCTTTCTTGCAACCCTCGGGAACATAGAGCTTCACGTTTTCATATACCCAGTCGGGGGCAGTCGCGGTGTAGTATTCAGCCGTTGTCGGTATTCTTTGCGTGCTGTAGCAATATATTTCCTTGAGGTTCTTCATCCCTGAAAGTGCCGCTTCTCCGAGCGATCCACCACCGGTTATGTCGAGGCGTGTTATGCCGTCGCAGCCCTGCAGAGGATATGGGCCGGTATAACCGGTTATCGTGGCTTTTGTTATATTTACACAGCTTGAGAAAGTGGCGCGGCCGGTATTGCAGACATTGACTTCGGTCAGGCCGAGACATTGTGCGAAAGCGTAGTCGCCTGATGAATAATGATGCGGCTGCGGCAGATGTGTCAATGATTTGCAGCCTCTGAAGCAGCTGTTACCTACTTTATACAGCTGGTCGTGAAGAGTTATGTTGCCAAGACCTGTGCAACCTGAGAAGCAGTTGTCGGGTAATTCGGTTATTGATACGGGGATTGTGATATTGTTCAACAACGGGCAGTCGCGAAAACATCCGTTGGGCAACGCCGATACATTATTGTCGAAGGTGACCGATTTAAGCTGTTCGCACCCGGCGAAAGCAGCTTCACCGATGCCTCCCGGAACATTCGGTACTTTGACACTTGTCAGGCCTGTATTGTAAAAAGCATTTTTGCCTATTGATGAAACCGGGCCGAAAGTGACAGACTCAAGACCGGTGCATGAGGCGAATGCCATATCGGCTATTGCGGCTTTGCCTTTTATGGTCAGGTTTTTAATTTTTATATTGGCGCGGAATGCCGATGCCGATATATTTACTATTGATGACGGCAGTGTCAGACTGTTGACTTCGATGGGTTTGACGGACGAGGCGCCGGCAAAGGCATGCGAACAGATTGTCGTGACCTTATATTTCTTGCCCGATTGGTCTGTGACCGTTTCCGGCAATGTGAAGGATGTGATTTTTTCTTCAGGCCTAAAATTTGTGACAGCGGCCTCGGTGTCACTCAAAACTCCATATTCAACAAAGCCAACGGTAAATCTGCTGTAAATGGTTTGAGCCATTCCGTAGAGTGCCGTATACAGCATTAGAGTCAATAAAAGAACAATACGCTTAGACATACTATGATGATATATTAATAAAACGAGTGGGTTGATTGTATGGAAAAATATGTGTCTGGATGTGTAAAAGTCTGAAACAGATGGTTGTAATAAGAATCGCAGCACGACAGCAGTCATTTGCCTGCAAAAATA
>USIN01000110.1 GCA_900554715.1 uncultured Bacteroidales bacterium | reverse complement strand
GACAGACAAAGGTCATGCTCTTGCCGACAGCAGCGGCGGTGTTGGGCATCACGCGGGCGATGGGCGCGGCTGCGGCCGAAGTCCCGAGAGCCTCGCGTAAATCGGCAAGCGTGTAACCCGGGACAAGCGACGCCACGACCGTGCGGCTGTAGTCGATTGCAGGCGTGACTTCGGCTATAACGCCGGGCAACACGTATGGCTTCACGGCAAAGATGACAACATCGGCGTCTTTGACGGCCTCGACATTCGAGAGCGTCACGGCGACGCCATATTCTGCGGCAAGAGCATCAAGCTTGCCGCGCGAACGGTTGCTTACCGTCACACTATAGCCGGCGCGTGAAAGACCGGCGGCTATGGCGCCGCCCATAGCACCGGCACCTATGACAGAGATTCTTTTCATATCCTTATTTATTTTAATTTCACAAAAATAATAAAAATCTATGAAGATTTTAGTAATTTTGCGTTATTGACCACCATGAATCATCACATTATCAACTATATCAAATTCTTAGAATCTGTTTTTGCGGCAGTAGCGGCATTGCTTGCGGCTTTCTTGACAGCTATGCCCGCGTCGGCCTTAGGCCACCACTTCATCGACAATTTCAGCGAGCTGGCTCTCGGTCAGGGCGGCCAGACATGGGATATAGGAGTTTTCGATGACGACCTCGTGTTCTTCGCCAACAAAGACGGCGTCTACCGCTACGACGGCAACCGATGGACAGCACACCGTTTCAACAACGGCCTCGACGCCAGAGCCGTCTGCGCCGACCGCGAACATCATCGCATATATATCAGCGGCATCAACGAATTCGGCTATCTCAGCCCCGACAGACGCGGTTTCATGAAATACACCTGTCTGAGCGACAGCATCGGCGAAGACAGACTCAGCGGCAACATGTGGGGAATCTACAACCACAACGACGTCGTCTTCGTTCAAGCCGACCAAAGCATACTCCGCATCAGCGGCCGGCGGCACAGCGTCATCAATTCGCCGGTCAAGCTCGACTGCTCGAGCATGATCAACGGCGTTCTCTATCTCGGCACCGAACAAGGCCTTAAGATGCTTGTCGGCGATGCCATTCTGACCGCTCACGGCACTGACGAACTCCGGGGCATGCGCATCCGCGGCATACTCCCGTACGACGACCGGCTTCTTATCGTCACTGTCGGCTCAGGGCTCTACAGCTACGACGGCCGCAGCCTCTCGAAGTTTGATGTCGCCGGCGACTTCATCCGCCACAACGAGATTTTCTGCGCCGCCATCACAGGCAAACGCTATCTCGCCCTGGGCTCGATACTCAACGGCGTCGCCGTCGTCGATCTCGCCACAGGCCGCACCACCACATACGACCAAAGCGTCGGGCTACAGGACAACACCGTCCTGTCGCTCGCATTCGACCACCGGGGCGACCTGTGGGTCGGCCTCGACAACGGCATCGACCGCATCAATCTGACCGACCCCGTCACCAAACTTATAAGCGCCGGGCAACGCATCGGCGCCGGATACGCCGCCATAACTCACAAAAATAAAATTTATCTCGGTACAAACCGCGGACTCTTCTACTGCGACACGCCGACTGACGGCAGCAGCATCTCGAAACTGCGCAGCGTCGGCAACAACTACGGTCAGGTATGGGGCCTGGCCGAACTCGACGACAGACTCTTCTGTCTGCACGACCGCGGTCTGCTCGAAATCGACGGCGAAACGACCCGCCGCATCGACGGCCTCACCGGTGTGTGGCAACTGTTACCCGTCAAAGGCCACAATGACCTCTGTTACGCAGGCACATACGGCGGCATCTCGCTGCTGGCGCGTCAGGATGACGGCGACTGGTCTCTCTCAGGCACAATCGGTAATCTCGACGAAAGCGTCTACAACATGGCACAGGACGGCGACGGCTATGTCTGGTTTTTCAAAAGCGCCGTCGGCGCCGTGCGCCTGAAAATAGATCTCGCCGCAATGAAAGTCGTCGAATCAAGAGCTTACGGCATCGAAAAAGGTCTGCCGTCGGTCAACGACGTGTCAATCAGCGAAATCGACGACAACATACACTTCGCCACACCAGAAGGCGCCTTCATATATGACGCTGCCGGCGACACCATTGTACGCGACACACCGCTCGAAAAGCGCATAGGCGTCCAGAGCCTGCTCAAAGTCTGGCGCGACAAAGACTTCATATATGCCCTGACTCCGCGCGAGATCATACGCTGCCGCGTGAGTCTCGCCGAAGACATCCGGCGCCTGCCCGTGATACCCGAACACGCCCGTCCGCTCAACCTCTGCGTCGCCATGTTTGCCGTCGACGACACAACGATGATATACCCAAACTACAGCGGATACACGGTGTTCAACTTCGGCAAAAGAAACGAAACCGACACCGACGTCACAGCCGGAGCCATCTGCCATATCAGAATGAAAAATGCCGAAGACTCCGTCATCGTCAGCGACTCGTTCTCAAACGACCGAAAAGCGCTCCGCATCTCACACAGCAACAACTCGGTAGTCATCGAGTTCAGCGCGCCCGACCGCTACCTGTCGATGATAAAAGGCTACAGTTACCGCCTTAACGACGAACCCTGGAGCACGCCGTCGATGAATACTGTCAAAGAGTATACCAACCTCGACGGCGGCGACTATGTCTTCGAGATAAAAACCATGCTCATCGACGGACGCGAACACGTCAGCAGTGTCAGCTTTGAAGTCGAGCATCCGTGGTACAGGCGGTTATGGTTCATTGCCCTTACTATTATTATATGTATAGCGACGGCAATGTCGGCGTTCTTCATGCTCAGACGCCGCATCAATTCACGACAGCAGAAACTCATAAAAGCCAAGGACGCCTTCATAGCGCGCCAAAAAGCCGAGTTCGAGAGCATCGATGAAATGAAAGACCGCAAAATCGACGAACTCGAGAAAGAAAACCTCCACAACGAACTCGAGCACAAGTCACAGGAAATCATAAACCTGCTGCTCAGCCTCTCAAACAAGAACGAAGCCCTCATCTCGATAAAGGAAGAACTCAAGAATATCAGCGCCGGCCTCAAAGGCGATGCCGCCACCCGCAAATCGCTCATGATACTACAGAGCAGCATCGAGGCAAGTCTTGAGTCGGGCAACGTGCTCGAACGCATCGAAAACGAATTCAACATCGTCCACAACAATTTCATCAAGAACATACGCTCGCGTTATCCGGCTCTGACGACAAACGAACTTCTGCTCTGCGCCTATATAAAGATGAATCTCGCCACCAAAGAAATCGCTCCGCTGATGAACATGTCGGTGCGCGGCGTCGAGACGATACGCTACCGCATGCGTAAAAAACTCAGCCTCGAGCGCGAAGAATCCCTGACCGACTTCCTCAACAAATTTAAGTGATTTTATCACACCTTAAAAAATGATGTTTTAAAACATGGCGAAATAGCCGTATTTTACAATCGGCTGTTTTACTGCTATTTAACAAACATCGACGAATTAATGACGTATTCAAAAATCATAGCTGACGTATTATTGAATAGTTAAAAATCTTGACATCGCACCATTCAAAACTTAAATTTGCGAAAAAAATTCGACTAACCTAATTGATACGACAGCATCTTTAACCTTAAACACTGACATGATTCGTACTTATTTAATTGCAGCGCTCGCAGCCATCGGTTTTATCGGCTGCAGCAACTCAAAAGACGAGCCTGACGAACCAAAGACCGATACAACCATAACTGTATCGGAGAGCGCCATCGAGATTACTTCAGATGCGCAGACTGTAAAATTCACAGTCACATCAACTGCCAACTGGGACATCAGCACCACCGCAGACTGGTGTAAACTGTTTCCTTCGGGCGGCATCAAAAACCAGACCACCGAAGTCACCGCGACAATGACAGCCAACACGGCTATGGAAGCCCGCACGGCAACCGTGACTATCATCGGCGGCGGCAAATCACAGGACGTCATAATCAGACAGAATCCCAAATCGCAGGTGAGTCTGAGCGTCACATCGCTCTCGGCAGGCGCACAGAGGTCTGAAATCAGCTTCACCGTCACATCAAACACATCTTATAATATAAGCAGCTCGGCCGCGTGGCTAAGTCTCGGTGACACCAAAGGCGAAGCCGGCGAGAAGACATTCAAGGCCAGCGTTGACGAAAACACAGGCAACGCATCGCGCGAAGCCACGATAACAGTGGCCTACGGCAACGAGTCACAGACAATAAAGGTCACACAACTGAGTGACTTCGTCAACACTCCCGACGGATATACACTTGTCTGGAGCGATGAGTTCAACGACCCGAAATTCGATATGCCCGACGAAAGCCGGTGGTGGTACGAAGTATGGGCTCCGGGCTTCGTCAACAACGAGCTGCAGCGCTATGTCGCCGGCAAGCGAGGCGACAAGAAGACAGCCGAAATCAGTGACGGCATTCTTAAGATACATGCCATCAAAGACGGCAACGAGGTCATCTCGGCGCGCGTCAACACCAAAGAGAGCTGGACCTACGGCTATTTCGAGGCCCGTCTGAAACTTCCCAAAGGCAAAGGCACCTGGCCCGCATTCTGGATGATGCCCAAACAGGACAGCGCATGGCCCGCATGCGGCGAGATCGACATCATGGAAGAAGTCGGCTATCATCCCAACTACACATCGTCGTCGATACACTGCGCGGCCTACAATCACGTCATGGGCACACAGCGCACAGCCGAAGTATTTACAGCCGGAGCCGAAGACGAGTTCCACGTCTACGCCCTCGAGTGGACCGAAGACTATATCAGAACGTATGTCGACGGCAAACAGCTGCTCAACTTCACCAATGACAAAAAAGGCGACAACGACACATGGCCGTTCAGCAAGCCGTTCTACCTCAAGCTCAACCTCGCGTGGGGCGGCGACTGGGGCGGTGCACAGGGTGTCGACGAAAGCTTCCTCCCCGCCACATACGAAATCGACTATGTCAGAGTCTTCAAAAAGAACTGACGCATACAAATCAAACACCGCACCTATACAATTTCACTTATAAATAATAATTGGTTTTAGAAGTTTGGCCCCAAGGTCACGGGCGCCCGGTTCATCAGACAGCGCCCGCGACCGTAAGGGGGATAAACATCAGTCCTCATTTTTTTCATCATACCTTAAACCATGAACATCAAGCAAAAGACACATCTTTCTGCCTGTATAATCCTCGGCCTTAACATACTGGCGTCATGCAGCGGACGTTCGGACAACGACGCGGTCTATAAAGACAGCAGCCGTCCGGTCGAAGAACGCGTCAGCGACCTGCTGTCGCGCATGACCGTCGACGAGAAAATCGGGCAGCTCAACCAGCGCAGTTTCTTTGTCGCCGAAGGAGATGACGATGTCTTCGGCCCTGGCATCGAGAGCGGCGCCATCGGATCGCTGCTCAACGTTCCGTCGGCCGAACTCTCAGACTCGCTTCAGAAAATCGCGATTGAGCGCAGCCGTCTGGGAATACCGCTGCTTATCGCCCGTGATGTCATACACGGCTACAAGACCATAATGCCCATACCGCTGGGTCAGGCGGCCACCTTCGACACCGCTGTCGTCGCCGACGGCGCCCGCGTCGCGGCTGTCGAGGCCTCGAGCGACGGCATACGCTGGACTTTCGCCCCGATGATCGACATCTCGCGTGACCCGCGCTGGGGACGCATCGCCGAGAGCTTCGGCGAAGACGTCTGTCTGACTTCACTGATGGGCCGCGCCATGGTCAGAGGCTTTCAGGGCGACGACAATGCCGCCCCCTCGTCAATAGCCGCCTGCGCCAAGCACTTTGTCGGCTACGGCGCCTCGCAGGCCGGACGCGACTACAACTCGACATACATTCCCGAACGCCAGCTGCGCGAAATCTACCTCACCCCCTTCGAGGAGGTCTGCAAGGAAGGCTGCCTGACATATATGTCGTCGTTTAACGACAACGACGGCATACCCGCCTCCGGCAACCGCCACGTGCTCACCGACATACTGCGCGGCGAGTGGAACTTCGACGGCTTTGTCGTCTCCGACTGGGCGAGTGTGGCCGAGATGATTAACCACGGCTTCTGCGCCGACCGCCGCGACGCCGCCCGCAAAGGCTTCACCGCCGGCGTCGACATGGAGATGGAAAGCGGCACATATCTCGAACACATCAAATCACTGATTGACGAAGGTCTCGTCAGCATGGACGACATCGACCGCTCGGTTGCAAACATCCTGAGAGTCAAATTCCGTCTCGGCCTGTTCGAGAATCCCTATATCGTCAATCCGCAGAGCGTCAAATACTGCAAGGAACACCTCGACGTCGCGCGCCGCGCCGCCCTCGAGAGCGTCATTATGCTCAAGAACGACAAGGTC
>USIN01000109.1 GCA_900554715.1 uncultured Bacteroidales bacterium | reverse complement strand
ACCTTCGTCAACAAAGACAACAAACCCGAATATGTCTGGGCCAACTCATGGGGCGTATCGACCCGTCTGATGGGTGCGCTCATCATGACCCACTCCGACGACAACGGTCTCGTGCTTCCTCCCCACCTCGCGCCAATTCAGGTAGTCATCGTTCCTATCTTCAAGAACGCCGAACAGCTCGCCAAAATCACCGAAAGCGTCATGCCCATTGTCGAGCGCCTCACACAGCTCGGCATCAGCGTGAAATATGACGACGCCGACAACAAGCGTCCCGGATTCAAATTCGCCGACTACGAGCTTAAAGGCGTTCCCGTGCGTCTCGCCATCGGCGCCCGCGACATCGAGAACGGCACAGTCGAGCTCATGCGCCGCGACACCCTCGAGAAAGAGACACTCCAGCTCGCCGGCATCGCCGACCATATCAACACCCTTCTCGAAGACATTCAGACCAACATCTATAACAAAGCCCTCAAAATGCGCGAGGAGAAGACCTACATCTGCGACTCATACGACGAGTTTAAGGAGAAAATCGAAGACGGCGGTTTCTTCCTCTGTCACTGGGACGGCACTACCGAGACCGAAGAACGCATCAAGGAAGAAACCAAAGCTACAATCAGATGTATCCCTCTCGACGGTGACGACACTCCCGGTGTCTGCATGGTCACAGGCAAGCCCTCGGCGCGCCGCGTGATTATCGCCCGCAACTACTAATCCGGCAGACAGCGATGGAGAAGCCTGTTATCGCCATAGTCATACCGTGCTATAACGAGAGCGCCGTGCTCCCGATTACCCTGCCGCGCCTGCTTGCCGTGCTCGACCGGCTCTCTGCCGATGGCCTTGCCTCGGCCGGGAGCTACATCCTCTGCAGCAACGACGGCAGCCGTGACGATACATGGGCCGTCATCGGCCAATGGCACGACCGTGACCCGCGCGTCAAAGGCATCTCCCTCGCCCACAACCGGGGCCATCAGTATGCGCTGCTCGCCGGCCTCGAGTCTGTCACAAACCACTGTGACGCCGCCATCTCAATCGACGCAGACCTTCAGGACGACCCTGACGCCATCATCAAGATGGTCAGACTATTCAACGAAGGCAAGGAAATCGTTTTCGGCGTGAGGGCAAGCCGCGACAGCGACACCCGCTTCAAACGCACTACCGCCCGGGCCTTCTATAAGTTCCAGAAAGCGATGGGCCTCGACACCGTCTACGACCACGCCGACTACCGGCTTATGAGTAACCGCGCTCTCGAAATGCTTGCCGAATACGGCGAGTCAAATCTATTTCTGCGCGGCATAATCCCCCAGCTCGGGCTACAGACCGCCATTGTCAGATATGACCGCGCCCCGCGTGCCGCCGGCGAATCCAAATATCCGCTGTCGAAGATGCTGTCATTCTCTGTCGACGGCATCACAAGCTTCTCGGCGAGGCCGATGCGCCTGATATTTCTCACCGGCCTGACACTTCTGCTCGCAGACATTATCGTGGCCCTATACGTCTTCATCAGCTACTTTGCCCATCCCGTCCTGTCGGGATGGGCGTCACTGATGCTCTCGATATGGTTCCTCGGCAGCTTGATACTCATGGGCATAGGCATCGTAGGCGAATATGTCGGCAAGATTTATATCGAAGTCAAAAAACGCCCGCGCTATTACATCAGCGACAAACTTTTCTGAACCGTCATGAAGAATCAGAGCCTGACGATAGACATATTGAAGCCCGACCTGTCTTCGGCCATGCCGTTGCCGTATGCCGATCAGGGCATACAGGCCGGTTTTCCTTCGCCCGCACAGGACAATATCTGCGAGAGCATCGACCTCAACCGCGAGATTGTCAGACATCCCGCCGCGACATTCTACGGCCGCGTCTCGGGCGACTCGATGTGTGAGGAAGGCATCGAACCGGGCGACATTCTCGTCATCGACCGGTCGCTCGAACCTGCCGACGGTGACCTGACCGTGTGCTGCATTGACGGCGACTTCACCCTCAAACGCATCAGCCTGCGCGCCGGCGAGGTGTGGCTCATACCATCCAACGAGAACTTCGACCCGATACTTGTCACCCCCGACAACCGCTTCGAGATATGGGGTGTGGTGACATATACAATCAAGCAGAGCCGACGACCGCGCAAGTCACGCCGACAGCAGCTATGACACAATCATCCAATCACGATGTTCGGCCTGATTGACTGTAATAACTTTTTTGTGTCATGCGAGCGTGTGTTCAATCCGGCGCTGCGCGACCGGCCGGTCATTGTCTTCAGCAATAACGACGGCTGTGCCGTAGCCCTTTCAAACGAAGCCAAGGCTCTCGGTCTCAAACGCGGAAACCCTTTTTTCCAGATCAAAGACTTCTGCAAAGCCAATGGCGTGGTCGCCATTTCAGGCAACCACCGTCTCTACGGCGACATGTCGTCGCGTGTCATGGCGACAGTGTCATCGCTTGTACCGGCCATCGAGATATATTCTGTCGACGAAGCGTTCATAGAGCTGCCCGAAAACGAGGACAAGGATGAATATGCCGCTCTCGGACGCGAGATTGTCAGAACCGTGCGACGCGCCACAGGCATACCGACAGCTGTCGGCATCGCCCGGACACGCACACTCGCAAAAGTAGCCGCCCGCTTCGCAAAAAAATATGCCGGCTACCGCGGATGTTGTGTCATCAGCGACGATGACTCGCGCCGCAAAGCCCTGTCGCTCACACAGGTGAGAGACATCTGGGGCATCGGCCGCCGCCTTGGAAAAAAACTCTCGGCCTATGGCATCACAACCGCCCTGCAGCTCGCCGACCTCAACAAAGATGAAATCGGCAGCATCTTCAACGTATCGGGCGAACGCACATGGCGCGAACTCAACGGGGTTCCTTGCGGCGATGCCGGCATTGACGAGCAGCCGCAGAAACAGATGTGCTGTTCGCGGTCGTTCGGCGACCCGATTGACAGTTTCGAAGAACTTTCTGCCGCCGTCACAGCCCTAGCCACAAACGTTTCGCGCCGTCTGCGCAAACACCGGCTATGCGCCCTGTCGATGACGGTATATATCTATACAAACACCTTCCGCCACGACTGCGGCGAATATTCAAACTCGGCTTTCCATACATTCGACGAAGCCAAATCAGACACAATGTCGATTGTCTCGGCTGCTACCGACTGTCTCCGCACGATATTCCGCCGCGGTTACGGCTACAAAAAAGCCGGCATACTCATCAACGAGCTCTCTGACGCCGACGCCGTCCAGCAGTCGCTGTTTGTCTCACACGACGACCGCGACAAACGGCTCAGACTCATGAAAGCCTTCGACGCCATCAACTCCGGCTCGATGACCCACGACACCGTGCATACCGCCTCCTACCTGCCGGTCAACGAATTTGTCAGACACGAGAAATCATCGCGCTGCTACACGACAAACATGGCCGACATAATAAAAATCACCATCTAACGTCAGAAAATGGACAACAAGACATTTATAACCCGCCTGTCGCGACAGCTCAAACGCGACTATAAAGAAACATCGGCGCTCGTCGAAGGCCTTGCGACTGTCATGCGTGACAGTTGCGGCAATCTCGATACGGTAGCCATACCGTCGTTCGGCAAATTCACACCCGTCAAACATGACGAACGTATCGGTGTCAATCCCGCCACCGGACGCCGTGCCTTACTGCCGCCAAGCATCACCGTAGAGTTTTCAGCAGCCGCCATGTTAAAAAAACGTCTTGACAATGAATGATATCATAACCATAAAGAAACTCGCCGAAGAAATCGCCTCGATAACAGGAACGGACATCGCCACGGCCGAGTCATTCTTAAATGAATTTTTCGCCACCGTCGAAGATGCCCTCACCGCCGGCGAATCCGTCAAAATCAAAGGCATAGGTTCTCTCAGTCGCGGCGACTCCGCAGACGAACCCGTCGTCTTCACTCCCGAAAAAGAATTCATCGAAGCCGTCAACACACCCTTCGAGATGTTCTCGGCCGTAGACATCGACGACAGCATCAGCGACGAAGACCTCGCCGACGACGAAGATGCCAATGAAGGTGTCGATGAAGATGTTGAAGAAGATGTCGAAGAAGAAATCATCGTTGAAGCTACCGACGACGAAGAAGAAACTACCGAGATCGATGAAACCGATGAGGTCGATGAAATTACTGAAGCAGCCGATGATGCCGAGGCGGCTGATATCTCTGATAACTCCGATGATTCAGATCTGTCCGACGATTCTGACACCCCCGACAGCAATGATAGCTCAGACAGCTATGAGACTCCCGACGACACCCCGGGCAAAAAACCTTTCATCTATGGCCTTATCATCGGCCTTGTCGTCGGTTTTGCCTGCGGATGGATTTCATCATCATACTTTAGCAAAAAGGACACTCCTGACAACAGCATCATCGATACCGCGACCGAGGCAATCAACAGCGACAAGGCTCTTGCCGACAGCATCGCAGCACTGACACAAACCGCTGACTCAATCACGACAGACACCATCGCCGCAGTCATCGAGACCGTAGCCGTCGAAGAAGTCATTCCCACCGAAAACCGGCCCAAAGCCATCGTCACTGACACCATCCGCCCCAACCGCTTCCTCACAACGATGGCCCGCCTTTATTACGGCAAGATGGACTACTGGGCTTTCATCTACGAAGCTAACGCCGACAAACTCGGCCATCCCAACCGCATCAAGCCCGGCACTGTTGTCGTCATACCGTCCATTGACGAAATACGCCGCGGCGAAAGCGACGCCGAGACCCTGCAGCGCGCCAAAAAACTCGGCAAAGAAATCTACGCGAGATTTGACCGATAAAGCCTTTCATACAATAAATGTTAAACATTTAAAGACTTAAAGACTTAATATATAAATTTAACATTCGCCGTCAGCTATTTAGTTGTTATAATAGTAATTTTGTATCAGCTTTGGGATACGAATGCAATCACGTGTCCTCACTGTCAGATTATTAACATAAACTATTATAACAGCACTTATGAGTGAATCTGTAAACATCAGAGAATTAAACAATCTCGTAGCAAGCAAGAGCGATTTCATCAACCTCATCACACACGGCATGGACCGCACAATCGTCGGTCAGAAACATCTTGTCGAATCGCTGCTGATCGCCCTGCTTTCAAACGGCCATATTCTTCTCGAAGGCGTCCCCGGTCTTGCCAAGACACTTGCCATCAAGACGCTCGCGCAGCTGATTGACGCGAAATACAGCCGTATACAGTTTACACCCGACCTCCTCCCTGCCGACGTGACAGGTACTATGGTCTACAGCGTCAAGAACGAGCAGTTCCAGGTAAAGAAAGGCCCGATCTTCGCCAACTTCGTCCTTGCCGACGAAATCAACCGTGCCCCGGCCAAAGTCCAGAGCGCATTGCTCGAGGCCATGCAGGAGCGCCAGGTGACCATCGGTGACAAGACATTCGCTCTCGACGAGCCCTTCCTCGTCATGGCTACACAGAACCCCATCGAACAGGAAGGCACCTATCCCCTCCCCGAGGCACAGGTCGACCGTTTCCTCATGAAGGTTGTCATCGGCTATCCCAGCAAAGACGAAGAAAAAATAATCATCCGTCAGAACATCTCTAACGAAAAACATACCGTCGAGGCACTTGTAAAACCGTCGGAAATCATCGAGGCACAGAACATCGTCGACCAGATCTACGTCGATGAAAAAATCGAGCGTTATATCGTCGACATCGTCTTCGCCACACGTTTCCCGGCCGACTACGGTCTGAACGACCTCACCGGCATCATCGCTTTCGGAGCATCGCCCCGCGCGTCTATCAGCCTCGCCAAGGCCGCCCGCGCCTATGCTTTCCTCCACCAGCGAGGATTCGTCATCCCCGAAGACGTCATCGCCGTCTGCCACGACGTGCTGCGCCACCGCATCGGCGTCACATACGAGGCCGAGGCCAACAACATCACCACTGACGAAATTATCACTGAAATCCTCGACAAAGTTCAGGTTCCCTGAGCATTATAACCTGGCATAAGCCGCCAACCGACACAATATATGGATTCGACAGAACTTCTTAAAAAAGTTCGCAAGATTGAGATAAAGACCCGCGGACTCTCGCAGAACATCTTCGCCGGAGAATATCATTCGGCCTTCAAAGGCCGCGGCATGATGTTTTCGGAGGTGCGCGAGTATCAGTATGGCGACGACATCCGCGACATCGACTGGAATGTCACCGCCCGCCACAACCGACCCTTTGTCAAAGTCTACGAAGAAGAACGCGAGCTTACCGTGATGTTGCTTGTCGACGTCTCGGGCAGTCGCAATTTCGGCGCCGTCGGCGAAGAAAAACGCCAGATTATTGCCGAAATTTCAGCGACACTCGCTTTCTCGGCCACCCAGAACAACGACAAAATCGGAGCCATCTTCTTCTCTGACAAGATTGAGA
>USIN01000108.1 GCA_900554715.1 uncultured Bacteroidales bacterium | reverse complement strand
AGTGGCATTCGACATTATCACATTGTTTCCGATCACACAATCATGAGCTACATGGGAGTAAGCCATGATCAGGCAATTGTTGCCTACGACCGTGCGGCCTTTAGCGGCTGTGCCGCGGTTGACGGTCACACACTCGCGTATCGTGGTGTTGTCGCCGATGATGGCGACAGTCTCCTCACCGCGGAATTTGAGGTCCTGGGGGATAGCGCCGATGACGGCTCCAGGGAAGATTGTACAGTTTTTACCGATGCGCGCGCCTTCGAGGATGGTGACATTGCTGCCGATGCGCGTGCCCTCACCAATCTCGACATTCTGGTCTATGGTGACAAAGGGGTCTATAACGACCGACGGCGCAATCTTGGCGGCGGGATGGATATATGCAAGAGGTTGTTTCATTTCTTTGTGATTAGAGATATACTTGAAGGTTATTTATTCTTTATGATCTGAGCCATGAACTCGCACTCGCAGACGACTTTCTCGCCGACAAAGGCAAGACCTTTCATCACGGCGCAGCCGCGACGCAGAGGCGTCATGAACGAAACATGGAACAGAAGAGTGTCGCCGGGAACGACTTTCTGGCGGAACTTGACATTATCTATCTTCATGAAGTATGTCGAATAACGCTCGGGCTCTTCGACCGAACCGAGCACAAGCAGGCCGCCGGTCTGCGCCATGGCCTCGACAAGAAGGACTCCGGGAACTACAGGCTCCTGAGGAAAGTGTCCCTGGAAGAAAGGCTCGTTGGTGGTGATGTTCTTGACACCGACGATATAGCTGTCGGCCTTGTCGATGATCTTGTCGACGAGGAGGAAAGGATAACGGTGGGGAAGAAGCTGACGGATGCGGTTGTTGTCCATCAGCGGGGCGACGTTGGGATTATAGACCGGTGCCTGAACTTCCTGACGCTTGATATCGCTGCGAATCTTCTTCGAGAGCTGAGTGTTGATGGTGTGACCGGGTTTTGTTGCGATGACCTTGCCCTTGAGCGGACGGCCGATGAGGGCGATGTCGCCGATGAGGTCGAGGAGTTTGTGACGCGCGGGCTCATTCTCGTGAGTCAGGGGACGCGGATTGATATAGCCGAAAGTCGATACCTCGCGGTGGGGAGTGCCGGTGAGGTCGGCGATATGGTCGAGCTGCTGCTGTGTCAGCGGTGTGTCATAGATGACGATTGCGTTGTCGAGATCGCCGCCCTTGATGAGATTGGCGCTCAGCAGCGGCTCTATCTCGCGGACGAAGACGAAAGTGCGGGCTGCGGCAATTTCGTCGACATACTCGCTGACATGTTCCATCGAGGCATACTGGTTTGAGAGCACGGGTGACTCGAAGTTGACTTTGACTTCGACGCTGAACTCGTCGTCAGGCAGAATCATGATTTTAGAGCCTGTCTCGGGCGACGAAATCTCGATTTTGCTCTTGACATAGTAGAAATCTTTGTCAGAAGCCTGCTCTGTCAGACCTACGCGGGCTATTTCGCCGGCATAGATCTTTGCGCTGCCGTCGAGGATGGGAAGCTCGGGAGCATCGACCTTGATGAGGCAGTTGTCGACGCCTGCGGCATAGAGGGCCGACATGGCGTGCTCGATGGTGCTGACCGACACGTCGCCTTTGGCGATGACTGTGCCGCGGTTGGTAGCCACGACATTCTCGGCCAATGCGTCGATGACCGGCTGGCCTTCGAGATCGACGCGCTGAATTTTATATCCGTGGTTATCGGGCGCCGGGCAAAACTCTGCTGTTATATGGGCGCCGGTGTGAAGTCCTTTGCCCTTGACAGTAAAGGCTTCGCTTATGGTCAACTGTTTCATGGAGTATGTATAATGTTGTTGGTTTATTATTCGTTTTCTGTTTCTGACATTTTTTCAAGACGGTCGACGCGGCTGTAGAGTTCACCGAGATGCTTGACCCAGCTCGCCTGTCGGGCAAACTGACCGGCCGCGACGGCAGGATAACCCATCAGACGCTTGCCGTCGGCGACGTTGTTGGGTATGCCGCTCTGGGCGCCGACCTCGACACGGTCGCCGACCTTTATATGTCCGGCCACACCGACCTGACCGCCTATCATACACCAGTCGCCGATTTTGGCCGAACCGGCCACGCCGCCCTGAGCCGCCATGACAGTGTTGGCGCCGACCTCGACATTGTGAGCGATTTGCACGAGGTTGTCAATCTTGGTACCGCGGCCAATGCGTGTCGCGCCCATCGTAGCACGGTCGACTGTGGTGTTGGCGCCCAACTCGACGTCGTCGGCAATCTCGACTATGCCGATCTGAGGTATCTTGTGGTAGCCGTCGGCCGCAGGCGCGAAACCGAAGCCGTCGGCGCCGATGACGACACCGCTGTGAAGAATACAGCGGCTACCGATCTTGCAGCCGTCGTAAATCTTGACGCCGGGATAGATGATCGAGCCGTCGCCGACGGTGACATTGCGGCCGACATAGGCCTGCGGATAAATCTTGACATTGTCACCGATGCGGGCGCCCTCGCCGATATAGGCGAACGCCCCGACATATACATCGCTGCCGACTGTGGCTTTATCGCTTATAAACGACGGCTGCTCGATGCCGGTCAGCACAGGCTGTGTGGCCTGGGCGGCGAGAGTCATGAGCGCCGAAAGCGTCGCGTAAGGGTCGTCGACACGTATGAGCGTGGCGCTTACAGGATGCTCGGCCACGAAATCGCGGCGGACGAGCACGATGCTCGCCTTGGTGTCATATATATGATGGGTATACTTCGGATTTGCAAGAAAGGTAATCGAGCCGGGGCCGGCTTCTTCTATTTTGGCGAATGAGCCGACGCAGACGCTACCGTCTCCATCGACAGTACCGCCGATTTGTTGTGCTATCAGATCTGCTGAGAAATTCATTTTAACAGATTTCGTTCCTTATTTCTATAAACAATATGCAAAGTTGGCAAAAAAAATTCACATAGAGGGCATATACGTGCAAAAAACCTGCCTTCCGCGCTGCGGAGGCAGGTTTTTTATGAGGTTCAGAGCTTGTTTCAGAGTTTTTCGAGGTCGTGTGTGTTGTCTGCGATCTCGCTGTCGGGCACTTCATAGTTGGCGAGATCACCGGCGAGAAAGCGGTCATAGGCTGTCATGTCGATGAGTCCGTGGCCCGAGAGATTGAAGAGTATCACCGGCGATTTGCCTGCCTCCTTGGCCTTGCGGGCTTCACGGATGGCAGCCGCGATGGCATGGGCCGACTCAGGGGCGGGAATAATGCCCTCGCTTTTGGCGAAGAGGGTCGCGGCCTCGAACGATTCGAGCTGAGGGATGTCGACAGCGCCGATGAGACCGTCGTTCTTGAGCTGGCTGACAACCGAGCCGGCTCCGTGATAGCGCAGACCGCCGGCATGGATGTTCGCGGGCGAGAAGTTGTGACCCAGACTGAGCATCGGTATCAGCGGCGTGTAACCGGCCTCGTCACCGAAGTCATAACTGAAGACGCCGCGAGTCAGCTTGGGACACGACGCGGGCTCGGCAGCGATAAACTCGGTCGAGCGCTCGCCCGAGAGGTTATGGCGCAGGAACGGGAAAGCAATGCCCGAGAAGTTGCTGCCGCCGCCGAAACAGCCGATGACAATGTCTGGATAATCACCGGCCATCTCCATCTGCTTCTCGGCCTCAAGACCGATGACTGTCTGGTGGAGAGCCACATGATTGAGAACCGAACCGAGGGCATACTTGCAGTTGGGTGTCGACATGGCAAGCTCGACGGCCTCGCTGATGGCCGTGCCGAGCGAGCCCTGATAGTTGGGGTGTTCGGTGATAATCTTGCGGCCGGCCTTTGTCGACATGCTCGGCGATGCTATGACCTCGGCGCCGTAGGTCTGCATGATCGAGCGGCGGTAAGGCTTCTGGTTATATGAAATCTTTACCATATAGACCGCCAGCTCGAGGCCGAACATACGGCTCGCAAGCGACAGCGCGGCACCCCACTGCCCTGCCCCTGTCTCGGTCGTGACATTGGTCACACCCTGTTTCTTGCAGTAATATGCCTGAGGAATGGCCGAGTTGAGCTTGTGGCTGCCGACAGGACTGACACTTTCGTTCTTGAAATAGATTTTTGCCGGGGTATCGAGCATTTTCTCGAGACCGCGGGCGCGAACGAGCGGCGTCGGACGCCAGATTTTATAAAGTTCACGTACTTCCTCCGGGATTTCAATCCACGAATCGGTGAAGTTAAGTTCCTGACGCGATGCCTCCTCTGAGAAGAGCGGATAGAGATCTTCAGCGGTCAGCGGCTTGTGTGTCGCCGGATTGAGCATCGGACGCGGCTTGACCGGCATCGACGGGATGATGTTGAACCATGCCGTCGGTATGTCTTTCTCTGACAAGAGATACTTTTTTGACTGTTCCATAATATTGTTTTAAAAACGCAAATGTACACAAATATATGACATAGTGTCATCGGTTGACGATATTTTTTATATTTTTGTCAGCGTTATGAAAATCGGTACGAAAAAAATCATCCTTGGCTCGGCTGCTGCTCTCATCGTGATTGCAGCCGTCACGGGCCTTTATATCTACAGATACATAAGCCAACCATTTGACGGTGAAAAAGTAAGAGTCCGCGTTCCAGCCGCGGCGACAGCCGCCGACCTGCGCGACAGTCTCGTCACGGCGCTCGGCTCAGGCTATGGCTCGGCTGTCTACCGTCTGTGGGAACTTCAGGGCGGCGATGTCTCCGCAGCCCACGGCTCATATGTCGTCGACCCCGGTGCAAGCGCCCTTTCGGTCAGCCGCCGCATTAAAAACGGCCGTCAGTCGCCCGTCAATGTGACATTCAACAACATCCGCACCCTCGAGGCTCTCGCCCGCCGCATCGCCTCCCGCATGGAGTTTGACGCAGACGCCTTCATCGCCGCCTGCGACAGCGTCCTGCCTGTCATGGGCTTCAAAACGCCGCAATACCCTGCGGCCTTTCTGCCCGACACCTATCAGTTCTACTGGACCGACAGGGCCGATGATGTCGTCGCCAGAATCGCCTGCGTGCGCAACGATTTCTGGAACGACAGCCGCCGCGCACGTGCCAAGGCAATGGGTCTGACGCCTGTCGAAGTTGCGACTGTGGCGTCGATAGTCGAAGAGGAGACTGCCAAGAGCGACGAGCGGCCGCTTGTGGCACGGCTCTATCTCAACCGCCTCGCCCGAAACATGAAACTTCAGGCCGATCCTACGGTCAAGTTCGCCATCGGCGACTTCTCGCTGCGGCGCCTCTACAACAAGCATCTGACGGTCGATTCGCCATATAATACCTACCGCAACACAGGTCTTCCTCCGGGACCGATACGCATCGTCGAGCGGTCGGCCATCGACGCCGTGCTCGACGCCCCCGGGCATGGCTACATCTATATGTGCGCCAGAGAAGACTTCTCGGGCTATCACAACTTCGCCGCAGACTATGCGGGCCATCAGGCCAACGCGCGCCGCTACCGCACCGCCCTCGACAAAAGAAATATCAGATAGCCGAACCGGCTATTAGACAATTTTAAATCACTGTATGGAACTATTTTTATTGTTGGATGTTATAGTAAGCAAATGAGCTTATTTTCCCGGTCAACAGAGCACCGCCATGAAACCACGATCGCTCTTGCCAGCCGGCAGATATTATCAACAATTAAAATTACATACTAATGATTGACCCTAATTATCGTCAAGGCGACGTAAAAAGCGATCCTTTCGGACAAGATGCAATGCTCAATCCCGCACCGGTAGAAAAAATTCCCGACGGCCCCACCACGCCTCAAGTAGCATATCAGATGGTTAAAGACGAGACTTTTGCCCAGACACAGCCGCGTCTTAATCTTGCCACGTTCGTAACAACCTATATGGACGAGTATGCGACCAAACTTATGAACGAGGCCATCAACATCAACTATATTGACGAGACCGAATATCCGCGTGTGGCCGTTATGTGCCAGAAGTGTATCAATATAGTCGCAAATCTATGGAACACACCCGAACAGAAGAAATGGAAAACAGGCGCCCTCGCCATCGGTTCGTCTGAAGCATGTATGCTCGGCGGCATCGCAGCGTGGAAACGCTGGATCGAACGCCGCAAGAAAGCCGGCAAACCTTATGACAAACCCAACTTCGTCATTTCAGCCGGTTATCAGGTAGTGTGGGAAAAATTCGCCACACTCTGGAACATCGAGATGCGTCAGGTGCCTCTGTCGACCGAACATCCCACTCTCGACATCGACCAGGCCATCAAGATGTGCGACGAAAACACATTCTGTGTAGTTGCCATTCAGGGTGTCACCTGGACAGGTCTTAACGACGACGTCGAGGCTCTCGACAAAGCCCTCGACAAATACAACGCCGAGACTGGCAATGAAGTCTGCATCCATATCGACGCAGCTACCGGCGGTTTCATTCTGCCGTTCATCTACCCTGACAAGAAATGGGACTTCCGTCTGAAATGGGTGCTCTCCATCAGTGTCAGCGGCCATA